>JBEAVX010000153.1:0-2818 GCA_041160755.1 Pseudomonadota bacterium | reverse complement strand
CGGTGATGGGAAGTGGTCTTGAGGGCCTCCTGTGGACGATTCGCTCGCATATCTCGCCGCGCGCCCAGAAACACACCAGACACACTCCCGCAAGGCGGCAGCAACCTCTCGGCCCCACCTTGATGGAGCGAGGCGCGGACACCAACCCCCGCGCCCACACCGGAGCCGCTCATGTCCACCGAGACCCCAGAGACCCCCTCCTCCTCCACCCCCTCCGCCGAGGGCGGGCGCTGCGCGAAGGGCGCCAAGGGCGGGCGTCGGGGCCGCCGTCTGTTCCGTCTGTTCTTGTTGCTCTCGGCGGTCGGCGCCGGGGCGTTCTTCTTGCCGAAGGCCTTCGCCGGCGGCGGCTGGGGCGGGGAGCGGGGCTGCCACCAGAGCGCCCAGAGCGCCCAAGACCTGCGGGAGCGCGCGGAGTGGGGCGCCTCGTGGTTCTACGACGAGGTCGACGCCACCGACGCCCAGCGCGCCCAGCTCGACGCCGTGCTCGATGAGGCCGCGCCCGTGGCCTTCGGGTTTAAGCAGGAGTCCAAGGCGCTCAAGGGCCAGCTCGCCGACGCGCTCAGCGCCCCCCAGGTGGACCGCGCGGCCCTGGAGGAGGTGCGCCTCGACGGGATGGACCTCGCCGATCGCGCCACGGCCAAGGGCTTCGACTGGCTGGCGCGGGCGGCGGCGATCCTCACCCCCGCCCAGCGGGACGGCCTGCGCGGGCAGTGGGACGAGCGCCAGCGTTGACCCGGCGCCCTGGACCATGCAGGCTCTCGGGCTGATGCCCAACCCCCGCCTGCTCATCCTCGACGACGATCAGCGCCTCGCGGCCCTGCTCGTGGCGACGCTCACCCCGCGCGGCTTCGTCGTGGAGCACCGCGCCGACGCCGCCACGGGCCTGCCCGCCGCCCTGCACGGCGGCTATGACGCCCTGCTCCTCGACCTCACCCTCCCCGACGGCGATGGCCTCTCGATCTGCCGCGCCGTGCGGGCCGTCTCCGACCTGCCGATCCTCATGCTCACCGCCCGAGGCGACGAGCTCGACCGCATCATCGGCTTGGAGTTAGGCGCCGATGATTACCTGCCCAAGCCGTTCAACCCTCGGGAGCTGGAGGCCCGGGTGCGGGCGATCCTGCGCCGTCGTCTGCCCGCCGCCGCGCCCACGCCGCCACCCCAAACCCCGACGCTGTGGCGTTTTGGCCGGATCACCATCGACCTCGACGCCCGGGAGCTGCGTGTGGACGGCGCCCCCCGCCGCCTCACCAGCCACCAGCTCGACCTCGTGATCGCCCTCGCCCGCAAGCCGGGCCGGGTGCTCAGCCGGGATCAGCTCTTGGAGGAGCTCGGCGTCGAGGAGGACAGCTTCGACCGCAGCGTCGACGTGACGATCTCCCGGGTGCGCGCCGCCATCGAGGACAACCCCAAGGAGCCCCGGTGGATCCGCACCATTCGTGGCGTCGGCTACAGCTTCACGCCCACCGACGACCCCTGATGCCCCGCCGCCTCGCCCACCTCGTGTTTGTTCACCTGCTGCTCGTGGGCGCGGCCTCGGGCCTCGCCGCGTTTGGGGTGGCGCGGCTTCTGGCCCCGGAGCGGGTGGAGGTGCCCGCGCCGCTTCGCGCCGGGGCGGAGCGCCTCGCCGCCACGTTACCCAACACAGACGACCCACAGTTCCCCGCCGCCTTCACCGCGCTGGGGGACGAGCTGGGCCTTCATCTGTGTGTGTTTGAGCCCGAGGCGACGCGGGGCGTCTGCACCGGCCCTGAGCTCCCGCCGGGACGAGACGGCTGGTTTTATGCCGACGGACAGAGCGGCTATCGCCTGCGTCTGGGGGACGGTCGCGCCGTGGTCGGGTCAAACGCGACGCCGTCGCATGGCGCGCCGGGCCGGGTCGCGCTGGCCTGGCTCGCCGCGGTCCTGGGCCTCGCCGTGGGGAGCTGGCTCCTCGCCCGGCGGGTGACCCGTCGTCTGGAGCGGGTGGAGCGGGCGATGGAGCGCTGGGGCGAGGGGGACTACGCCGCCCGGGCGCCGGTCTGGGGCGACGACGAGGTCGCGCGCCTCGCCCGGAGCTTCAACCGCGCCGCCGATCAGGTGCAGTCCCTCGTCGAGACCCAGCGCCGGGGCCTCGCCAGCGCGTCCCATGAGCTGCGCAGCCCCCTGGCCCGCCTGCGCCTCGCCGTGGAGCTGCTCGCTGAGGGTGCCCCCGCCGATCGTGTCGCCTTCGCCGAGGGCGCGACCCAAGACATCGAGGAGCTCGACGCCTTGGTCGGTGACCTCTTGCTCTCGGCCCGCGTACAGTCGGCCCCGGCCCGGGCGCCCGTCGCGCTGCACAGCCTCGCCGCTGAAGAGGCCCAGCGCGCCGGGGCGACGACGCGCCTGGAGCCCGTGACCCTCCACGGCGACGGCCCCGCCCTGCGCCGGATGCTGCGCAACCTCTTGGAGAACGCCCGGCGCTACGGCGGCGCGGGCGAGGTGATCCTCAACGTGGGCGCGGCGGCGGACGGCGCGGCCTGGGTGGAGGTGCTCGACCGAGGCCCCGGCGTGCCGACCGAGCTGGCCGAGCGGGTGTTTGAGCCGTTCTACCGCCCCGCCGGGCACGACGAGGGCCGCGACGGCGGCGTGGGCCTGGGCCTGGCCCTGGTGCGGCAGATCGCCCGAGCCCACGGCGGTGAGGCCCGGGTGACCCCACGGGAGGGCGGCGGGGCGCGGTTTGTGGTCGAGGGGATGCGGTGAGGCGGGGGTGGTAGGGAGCGTTCACTCAGCACGGTTGGTGCTGGCGAGGGCCCGGTGCCTGTTGTCCATTCCGCAAAGCCTCTGAATCGTGTCGTCAAAC
>JBEAVX010000150.1:0-3177 GCA_041160755.1 Pseudomonadota bacterium | reverse complement strand
CCTCAGCCCTCGCCCTCCACCGACGCGGCGCGGAGCACCAGCGCGCGGAGCCACACGCAGGCGGGATCCTCGTCGGTTCGATCGGCCCACAACATGCGCCAGGTGAAGCCGGGCAGGTCCAGGGGCGGGGCGTAGACCCGGAGCGTCGCGAGGGTCTCTAGGTGCTCGGCGAGGCGCCTGGGCAGGGTGAGCAGCAGGTCGGAGTGGGCGACGAGGAGCGGCGCGGCCAAGAAGTACTCGATGCGCAAGACCACCCGGCGCTCGCGGCCGAGCTTGGCCAGGGCGGTGTCCACGACGCTGCCGCCGTCGCCACGCGGGGTCACCAGGGCGTGGGGCAGACGGCAGTAGGTGTCCAGATCGAGGCCGTCCCGCAGCTCAGGGTGGTCCGCCCGGGCGATGCAGGCGAAGGTCTCGGAGAGGAGCGCCCGGGTGCGCTGGCCGGGGAGCGGGTCGAAGTTCACGCCCAAGGCGAGATCCGCGTCGAGGCGCTCCAGGCCCAGCTCGGGCTGGCCACGCGGCGGGGCGCGCACGTCGAGATCCACCCCCGGCGCCTCGGCACGAACGAGCGCCAACAGCCTCGGCAACAGCGTGAGCGCGAAGGCGTCGCCCATCACCAAGGTGAAGCGGCGGCTCGCCTGCGTGGGGTCCCAGCGGGCTTGGGTGTCGAGCGCGCGGGTCAGCTCCGACAGAGCGCGGCGCAGCGGCCCGGCCATCGCCTCGGCCCGGGGCGTCGGCACGAGCCCGCCGGGCCCCCGCACAAAGAGCGGATCCTCCAGCACGTCCCGCAGCGACCGCAGGCTGTGGCTCAAGGCCGACTGCGTGAGCCCGAGCCGCGCCGCCGCCCGGGTCGCGTTGCGCTCGCTCAACAGCGCGTCGAGGGCGCGCAGGTGGTGCAGCTCAAGCCGGGCGAGGAGCTGGCCTGGTTTCATGAACGACGCTCATCTTGTGGTGAGGAGGATGCAGTGTACTCACGGCTGGCCCCGCCATACAAGAGGAGGGCGAACCCCAACAACGTCCCTCGGAGGCCCCAATGTCCCGCACCGTCCTCGTCCTCACCGCCACCGGCGCCACCGGCCAAGAGGTCGTCTCCTCCCTCGTCGCCCGCGGCGCCACCGTGCGCGCCGCCACCCGTGACCCCTCCCGCCAGAGCGTGCCCGGCGCGACCGCCGTGGCCTTTGACATCGCCGACCCGACGACCTGGGGCCCCGCGCTGGCGAGCGTCGACGCCGTGTACTTCTGCCTGCCGCCCTTCCGCGAGGACGAGGTGAGCGCGGGCACGGCCTTCTTACACGCCGCCAAAGACGCCGGGGTGAAGCGCATCGTGAAGCTCTCCGCCGCCGGGGTCGAGGCCAACCCCGAGAGCGGGCACCGCCAGCTTGAGCTCGTCATCGAGGGCCTCGGCGTGGAGTGGGTCCACCTGCGCCCGAGCTTCTTCTTTGAGAACCTCATCAACTTCTACGGCGGGGGCATCAAGGGCGCGCGGGTCATCGCCTTGCCCGCGGGCCAGGGCCGCACCGGCTTCATCGCCACCGCCGACATCGGCGAGGCCGCCGCCGTGGCGCTCCTCGGCGACGTGAGCGGCGAGGCCTGGACCCTCACCGGCCCCGAGAGCCTCACCCACGACGAGGTCGCGGGCATCCTCAGCGACGCGCTCGGCGAGCCCGTGCGTTTCCACGACATCGCCCCCGAGGAGCACATCGGCATGATGCGCTCCTGGGGCATGAACGAGCTGGCCGTCGCCACGATGAGCGGCCTCTACGGCTTCGTGCGCGCCGGCTGGACGGGCGGGCTCACCGACGACGTGCAGCGCGTCACCGGCCGCGCGCCCCAGCGCCTCGCCGACTGGGCCCAGAAGAACGCGGCGGCCTGGCGCTGAGACGCCCGGCGCGTCAGGCGCCCCGGTGGGGGTTAGGCTCTCGGGGTGATCCAACCTGAGCCACCCCCGCCCCCGTGGGAGCGCCGCCGACAGGCCGCCCAGGCCGCCTTAGACGACGCCCGCGACGCCCAAGCGCGCAACCGCCTGGGCCAGTTCGCCACGCCCCCGGCGCTCGCCCTCGCGCTCGTGCGCCTGGGGCTTCAGACGCTCGCCCCGACCGCGCCGATCCGCTTCTTGGACCCGTCCATCGGCACCGGCGCCATGTACTCGGCCCTGCTCAGCGCGCGAGGGGAGCGCCCCGTCGAGGACGCCGCCGGGGTCGAGCTGGACCCCCTCGCCTTCGCCTACGCCCGGGAGCTCTGGGCGAACACCCCGCTGCGCCTGATCCCCGGCGACTTCACCGCGCTCCCGCCGCCCGCCGACGCCGCCACGCTGATCGTCGCCAACCCGCCCTATGTGCGACATCACCACATAAGCGCGCAGGACAAGGCCCGGCTCAAGGAGCGCCTGCTCACACAGACGGGGACGCGGCGCTCGGGGCTCAGCGGGCTCTACGTCGATCTGCTGCTGCTCTCTCTGGGCTGGATGGCGCCGGGCGGCGTCGGGGTGTGGTTGATCCCCAGCGAGGTCTTGGACGTGGGCTACGCCGCCGCCGCGCGCCGCGTGCTCCTGGAGCGCGTGACCTTACGCCGGGTTCACCGCATGGACCCAAACGCCCCGCAGTTCGGCGACGCCATCGTCTCCTCCGCCGTGCTGGTGTTTGAGAACCAGCCGCCGCCCGCCGATCACGCCGTCACCTTCACCTTCGGCGACCTGGACCACCCCACACGAACCCGCGTCGTGCCCGCCGCCGCGCTCTCCGCCGCCTCACGCTGGCGCCGTGAGCTGGGCCCCACGCCCGCTCCAGAGGGCGCCCCCCTGGGTGAGCTGTTCACCGTTCGCCGGGGCGTGGCCACCGGGGGCAACCGACTGTTTGTGCTCAGCGACGCCCAGGTCAAAGCCCTGGAGATCCCCCGAGCGTTCTTGACGCCGCTCCTGCCCTCGCCCCGCCACCTGCACGTTGACCGTGTGGCGTCTCGCCCCGACGGCGCCCCGGATCTGCCGAACGCCCAGTGGCTCATCCGCTGTGATCTACCGCCAGACGCCCTCGCCGTGGCCTGCCCTGCCCTGTGGCGACACCTTGAGACGGGCATCCCCAGCGTCTCCTCCGCTTACCTCTGCCGCCACCGCACGCCCTGGTACAGCCAAGAGCGCCGGGAGCCGGCGCCCATCGTCTGCACCTACATGGCCCGCGCCGCGAC
>JBEAVX010000121.1:0-10890 GCA_041160755.1 Pseudomonadota bacterium | reverse complement strand
CGCTCCTGGCAGGGTGGCCGCGGGGGCCGAAGGGGGGATCAGTAATGAAGGCTCTGAGACGCGGCCTCGACGATGGCCGCCGCCGAGCCGGTCATCCCCGTCGCCGTGCCCCAGGCCGCGCCCCAGCCCACGGGCGGCGAGACGCACATCCCGATCATCGGCCTGCGCCGCAAGATCGCCCAGCAGATGGTGAAGGCCTACAGCACCGCGCCGCACTTCACCTACGTCGATGAGATCGACATGACGGATCTCGTCGCCCTGCGCGGCCGCCTCAAGGCCCGGGCCGAGTCCAAGGGCGTGAAGCTCACCTACATCCCGTTCATCATGAAGGCCCTCGCGGCGGTGTTCCGCGAGTTCCCGAACGTCAACGCGAACGTCATCGAGGACCCGTTCACCCTCGTCGTCAAGGGCGACGTGAACATCGGCGTCGCCACGGACAGCCCCCAAGGTCTGTATGTGCCGGTGATCAAGAACGTCGAGCGCAAGAGCGTTCTGCAGCTCGCCGCCGAGCTCCAAGACGTCACCTCCCGGGTTCGGGAGGGCAAGGTCCGCGTGGATGAGCTGCAGGGCGGCACCTTCACCATCACCTCCGTGGGCAACATCGGCGGGGTGTTCGCCACGCCGATCCTCAACCACCCCGAGGTCGCCATCCTCGGCGTGAACAAGATCGTCAAGCGCCCCGTGGTCCGCGACGACCAGATCGTCATCCGCGAGATGTTGTACCTCTCCCCGAGCTTCGACCACCGCATCATCGACGGCGCGGTGGCCGCCCGCTTCGTCTCGGCGCTCAAGGCGCTCTTAGAGGATCCCGACGCCCTCTTCTTGGAGATGGCCTGATGTCGATGCGTGAGGCGATACGCCAGGTTCGAGACGCCGCACAGACGCTCAACGCGCGCGGCCCCAAGCCTTTCCCCATCGTGGTGCAGGGCCTGGAGGCGGTGATCGTCGGCGGTGTGCTCGGCGTCGAGCGCAAAGACTGGATCGTGCCCGGCCAACGTGAGCGGGTCGGCGCGGTGCTGCGGGGCTGCCCCGTGGAGCGTCTCACCGACGCCTCCCTGGGCGCGCGACCGTATCGGGTGGCCCCGGTGTCCTTGGACCCGGCGAACCGCCTGCTCCACGCCGTCGGGCTCAGCCTCGCCGAGCGAGATCGCGCGACTCTGTGTTTCATCGGCCAGGGCTCGGCGTCCTGCGGGGCGTTCCATGAGGCGCTGAACCTCGCGGCGCTCCACCGGGTGAACCTCATCCTCGTGGCCCACACCTGGAACCTCGACGAGCCCGGCGCGCCCTTGGCCCGGCAGCTCGCGGGCACCTTGGCGTCCAAGGCCTTGGCCTTCGGCGTTCACGCCACGACCGTAGACGGCGGGCTCGTGACGGCGGTGCTCTCGGCGGTGGCCGAGGCCCGGGCGCACGGCGGCCCCCACCTCATCGAAGCGCGGCTCCATCGCGGCGACGACCCTCTGCGGCGCGCTGAAGAGGAGCTCACGGAGCACGAACCCTCGGCGGTCGCCCAGACGGGCTGACGCCTCACCCCCAGGAGAAGTTTTATGGAGACCCGCAGCTATGAGGCCGTGATCATCGGCGCTGGCCCCGGCGGTTACCCCTGCGCCATTCGCCTCGCCCAGCTCGGCATCAAGACGCTCTGCATCGAGAAGGAGTTCTGGGGTGGGGTGTGCCTGAACGTCGGCTGCATCCCCTCCAAGGCGCTGATCACCGCTGGCAAACGATTCCAAGAGATCCGCCACGCGGACACCATGGGCATCGTGGTGCAAGGCGAGCCCACCCTCGACGTGCCCAAGCTCATCGCTTGGAAAGACAGCGTCGTGAAGAAGCTCACCAGCGGCGTCAGCCAGCTCCTCAAGCAGAACGGCGCCGATCGCCTCATCGGCCACGCGCGCTTCTTGGCGCCGGGCCGCCTGCAGGTCGAGACCGCTGAAGGCCCGGTCATCGTCGAGGGCAAACACATCGTCATCGCCACGGGCTCGAAGCCGATTCAGATCCCCGGCTTCTCCTTCGCCGATGACCGCGTGATGGACTCGACGAAGGCCCTGGCCATCACCGAGGTGCCCAAGCGCCTCGCGGTGATCGGCGGCGGCTACATCGGCCTTGAGCTCGGCGGCATGATGGCCAAGGTGGGCAGCGAGGTCACGGTCATCGAGATGACCGATGGCATCCTGCCGGGCTTTGATCCCGAGGTGGTGCGGGTGCTCAACCGCTCGCTCAAGAAGGACAAGGTCAACGTGCGCCTCAAGACCAAGGCGCTGGGCTGGGAAGAGGGCGACGGCGTGGCCTTGCTCAAGGTGCAGGGTCCGGACGGCAAAGAGGAGGTGCTGGAGGTCGATAAGATCCTCGTCACCGTGGGCCGCTTCCCGCTCACCCAAGACCTCGGCCTGGAGAACCTCCCCGGCTTAGAGATGGACGGGCGGTTTGTGCGGATCGACAAGCAGTGCAAGACCAACCTCCCCGGACTGTACGCCATCGGCGACGTGGCCGGGCAGCCGATGTTGGCCCACAAGGCCACCCACGAGGGCGAGGTCTGCGCTGAGGTCATCGCCGGGCACAAGGTGTTCTTGGATCACAAGCAGGTGCCCGCCGTGGTGTTCACCGACCCCGAGGTCGCCACCGCCGGGATGCAGGAGCACGAGGCCAAGGCCGCGGGCTTCACCGTGAAGGTGGGGCGGGTGCCCTTCGCCGCCATCGGCCGCGCGCTCACGACCGGCGAGACCGACGGCTTCGTGAAGATCATCCTCAACGCCGCCGATGAGCGGGTGTTGGGCGTGACCATCGTGGGCCCCCACGCCTCGGACCTCATCAGCGAGGCCAGCCTGGCGATCGAGATGGACGCCGAGGCGCTGGACATCGGCCTCACGATTCACCCGCACCCCACGCTCTCCGAGGCCTTGATGGAGGCCGCCAAACACGCCCGGGGTGAGGCCGTTCACGTGATGAACAAGTAGGCGCCAAGCCCGCTCCATCCACCGCAGCCCCGGCCACAACCAAACGTGGTCGGGGCTGTGTTCGTGACGCCCCTTCGACGCGCCGGCCTCAACCCCATGCTTGCGTCAGGGCCCATTCAGGAGGATCATGGTGGACCCCTCTGGAGGTCCGATGCGATTCGCCCTGCCGCTCCTGCTCCTGTCGTTCACCCTCACGGCGGCGGCCCTCGCCACAGAGCCGACCACGTCCGCAGGAACGCCCGCGACGGCGGCCTCCATTCGCAACATGCCTGACCCGCCGCCCGATGGCTGCCCCGCGCCGCGCGGCCCCGGCACCGGCGAGTGGAAGACGAACGCGCTGCCCCAGACCCCGGAGCGCGCCGCGGCGCTGGCGGCCTTGGAGTCCTGGGCCTTCCCCGAGATCAGCGCCGAGGCCGAGGCCAACCGCCAAGGGGTACGCACCGACGGCCTCGTGATCATCCACGGCGGCGAGATCGTCTATGAACGATACGGTCGCGGCTTCACGGCCCAGACCCCACACCTCACCTGGTCCGTCTCCAAGACCTACGCCGCCACCTTGACCGGCATCGGCGTGCACCGCGGGCTGTTGAGCCTCGACGACTCCATCTGTGAGCACCTCACCCCCGTGGACCCGACCCACTGTGAGACGACGGTGAAGGATCTGCTGGAGTTCGGCTCGGGCACGATGTGGAAAGAGAGCTACGAGAACGCGCCGCCGACCAGCTCGTCGGTCGTGGCGATGCTCTACGGTCAGGGCCACGAGGACGTCGTCTCGTTTGTCACCGCCCAGCCCCGCCGCGTGGCGCCCGGGACACATTTCCAGTACAGCTCCGGCGACACCAACCTGCTCTCCGGCGTGCTCGGCGCCGCGCTCACCCCCGTCGGCGGCGATCAGTTCCCGTGGACGATGCTGTTTGAGCCCTTGGGCGTCACCTCCGCGGTCTGGGAGCGCGACACCAAAGGCACCTACATCGGCTCGTCCTACGTCTACGCGACCCCTCGGGACATGGGGCGTCTGGGCATGTTGTGGCTCGACGACGGATGTTTCCAGGGCGAGCGCTGGCTGCCTGAAGGGTGGGTCGCGGAGTCCAGCGCCGTGTCTCAGACGATACAGAGCGGCGCGATCGACCGTGAGGCCGGGGACGTGCAAGGCCTACAGGTCTGGCTCAACCTGCCGGTCTACGGCCTGGGCGACACCACGCGGCCTTGGCCGGGCTCTCCCCCCGACTTTTATGGCGCCATGGGCCACTGGAAGCAGGGCATCCTCATGGTGCCGTCCCACGACCTCGTGATCGTGCGCACCGGCGACGACCGCGACGGCAGCTTCTCTTGGGACACCCTCGTGCAGCGCTCCATCGCTTTGGTGGACCCGAGCGCAGCGCCGCCGCCTGCGGACGTGCCCGCGCCGGACAACATCAAGCCCGCCGCGACCCTGACCGCTGACCCCCTGGCGTTTGACACGGGGCTCTTGCGCATCGCCGCCAACTACGGCGCCAAGCTCGGCTGCTCCTGCGCGTTCGTGATGGAGCGGGATGACGCACAGTGCGCCGCCTTCGTGAAGGCCAGCCCCGACATCGTGAAGGTGCGCTACGACCGCGAGAACAAGGTCGCCAAGGCCTCGGCCTTGGGGCTCGTGCGCGCCACGGCGAGCTACCGAGGGCCCCGTGAGGGCTGCACGATCGATCCTTGAGGCCGCATCGACTGAGGAGCCGCGATGACGCTCATCTTCTTGCTCACCACCGCGCACCTCGCCGTCGCCCAAGACGACACGGGGATCGATCCCGACTCCCACTGCGCGAGCGGGGAGCATGACGATCCTGGGCAGTATTTGGGCGACGGCCGATGCGGCGCGCCGATCATGGCGGGGTACTGCGCCCATTTTTTCGGCGGCGAGTGCCCCCACCTCGACGAATTCCGGGACAGGCTCCGTGAGCCCTACGGCTACGGCTACACCGGGCCCTGCGCGCCGACGGATCCCGTGTCGTTCTCGGCCAACTTCAGCTTTAACGAGGGGGGCACCACCTACTACTTCGATCAGTTTGGTGTGCTGGTCGGCGAAGACTCCTGGCTGGGGCTCGGCAGCGGCTGCTGTGAGGGCCGCGAGGTGGACGACTGGAGCTACGGCGTCACGGGCCCCTGCACCCCGTGGGACCCCCGGAAGATGAAGCTCCCGGGCGATGGATCCTCAGACGCCGGGGGCTGCGGCGGCGGCTGCGCGGGGGTCGTGGGCGTGTTGGGCTTGACCCGGGCGCTGCGGCGGCGGCGGTGAGCCCAGCTCACGGCTTGTTGTTGGCGCTGGTCACCCTCGGCTGGCCCCTGGCGGCGTGGTCTGGGCGCGATCTCGGCGTCACCGTGGCCTTGGCCTACGTCGCCGCGCCCATCGCCGCCCTGGCCTGGGCCCTGGGTCCACGCCTTGGGCCAGACGCGGGCAGCTGGCGAGGGCTCGGCCTCGGCGCCGTCGCCGGGCTCGTCATGGCGGCGGGGGCGCAGCTCGGCTTCGCGCTGGTGGCGCCCCTCTGGCCGGGGCTTGAGGCGGAGCTCGCTGGGCTCTATGCGCTCTTGGGCGCCGGGCCGGGGCCTTGGGCGCGGGCGGCGCTGGTCGGCGGCGTCGTGCTCGCCGAGGAGCTCGTGTGGCGACAGGCCCTCTGGGCGCCGATGAAGGCCGCCTTGGGCACCCCTCGGGCCGTGGTCTTGGTGACCACGAGCTACACCCTGGCGCAGCTTGGCCTGGGCTCTCCGGCCTTGGTCGCCGTGGCGCTCACCTGCGGTCTCCTCTGGCTGGGCCTGCGGATCCTCACCGACCGCCTGAGCGCGCCGATCGCCGCGCACCTCGTCTTTGACGCGCTCATCCTCGGGGTGTGGCCGATCGTCGGCTGATTGAGGCCCCGGGCGGTGGCGACGGGGGCTCCGGCGTGCGACGTTCCACGCGCCGTTCAACCCTGGAGACTCCTATGACCCCCGTCGACTCCCTCGTGATCACCACCGGCAAGGTGGTCCTCTTCCACTACACGCTCCGGGATCCGGCGGGGGACGTGATCGACACCTCCTCAGAGGGCCCCCCGATGCCGTACCTGCACGGCGCGGGCAACATCGTCCCTGGCTTAGAGACCGCGATGAGCGGCCGCGCCGTCGGCGAGCAGTTTGAGGTGATCGTCGCCCCTGAAGACGGCTACGGCCCCCGCGAGCTGCCCGGCCCGCAGTCTATCCCCCGGAACGCCTTCCCCGCGAGCGCCCCCATCGCCGCCGGGATGCAGTTCATGGCCCAGCCCCCGGGCGGCCCGCCGATGCCCTTGTGGATCGTCGCCGTGCAGGATGATGAGGTCGTCGTCGACTTCAACCACCCCCTCGCCGGGGTGCCGCTGCACTTCACCGTCGAGGTCATCGACATCCGCGACGCGACGGACGAGGAGCAGATGCACGGCCACCCCCACGGCCCCGATGGCACCGGCGGCCATGACCACGGCCACGACCACGGCTGAGCGGCGCAACGAGAGGAGGCCCTTGGATATACTGCGACGATGAAGCTCTCACGTCGCAGCGCCCTCGGCCTAGGACTCGGCGGCCTCGCCGCCCTCACCCTCGGCGGGGTCGGGGTCTCGCTCTCGCGCACCGTGCCCCGCTCGCCCCGCGCGCCGCTCCAGGCCTTAAACGCCCAGCAGTTCGCCGTGCTCGCCGCCGTCGCCGATCGGGTCGCCCCCGGCGACGGCAAGTTCCCGAGCGCCTGGGAGCTCCTCGTGCCGGAGAAGATCGACGCGAACCTCGCCAAGGCCGAGCCCGGGCTTGCCGTCGAGCTGGGCATGGGGCTCTTGCTGTTGGAGAACGCCCTGGCGGCGATGGTCCTCGACGGCGAGCTGACCACCTTCACCCGCCTCGACGCCGCCGGGCAAGACGCGACGCTGCAGCGCTGGCAAGACTCGCCGATGCAGCTCCGCCGCACGATCTACAAGGCGCTCAACGGCCTGTGCACGGCGACGTACTGGTCGTCCCCAGAGATCTGGCCCCTCGTCGGGTATCCCGGCCCCGGCGCGCACCTCGGCGTGAAGGAGCTCCCATGAGCGGGCAGATCATCGCCGCCGAGACCCTCACCGACGGCGTCACGCTCACCTGTGATGTGTGTGTGGTGGGCTCCGGCGCGGGCGGCGCCACCATCGCCGCCGGGCTGTGTGAGGCGGGCCTGGACGTGATCTTGCTGGAGGAGGGCGGCCACCACACCCGCCGCGACTTCGACCTGCAGGAGCAGAACGCCTACCCCATGCTCTACCAAGAGCGCGGCCTGCGGGCGACGGACGACGGCGCGATCACCATTCTCCAAGGGCGGAACGTCGGCGGCGGCACCACGATCAACTGGACGACCTGCTACCGCACGCCCACCCGCATCTTGCGCCACTGGGCCGACCGCTACGGCCTCGACGCCTTGGCCGGCGACAAGCTCACCCCCCACTTTGAGGCGATGGAGTCCCGGCTCAACATCCAAGAGTGGCCTGAAGAGCTGGCGAACGAGAACAACCGGCGGCTGTTGGAGGGCTGCCGGGCGCTGGGCTACCAGGTGCACGCCGTCAAACGCAACGTGCGCGGCTGCGCGAACAGCGGGTATTGTGGCCTGGGCTGCCCCCACGACGCCAAGCAGGGGATGCTGCTCACGACGATCCCCGACGCGCTCAGCGCCGGTCTGCGCCTCATCCACCACGCCCAGGCCGTGCAGCTCCACCACGAGGGCGCCAAGGTCACCTCGCTCAGCGCCCGGGTGAAGCGCCCCGACGCCCAGACCGACACCGGCGCGGGCTTCACGGTCAAGGCCAAGGTGTTCGTCGCCAGCGGCGGCGCGATCAACAGCCCGGCGTTGTTGCTGCGCAGCAACATCAACCCGAATGACCTCGTCGGCAAACACACGCTCTTGCACCCCGTCGTGGCGATGCCCGCGATCTACGAGCAGGCCATCGAGGGCTGGAGCGGGGCGCCGCAGTCCATCGCCTCGCACCAGTACGTGGATCGGGGCCCGGCGATGGGCTTCTTTATGGAGGCCCCGCCCCTGCAGCCGATGCTCGCCGCGAGCGGCTTCTACGGCTTCGGCAAGATGCAGATCAGCTTCTTGTCCCAGCTCCGCCACGTCGGCGTGATGTTGGCGATCTGCGTGGACGGCCTCAGCGAGACCACCCCCGGCGGCACGGTGTACCTGCGCCGCGACGGGCGCATCGGCGTCAGCTACCCCACGACCCCGGCCTTGGAGGAGGCCTTCACCTTCGCGCATGACGTGCTCGCCCGCGTCACCTTCGCCGCCGGGGCCCGCCGCGCGACGACCCTGCACCCGATGCCCCTGGAGCTTCGTGGGCCCCAAGACCTCCCCCGCCTAGGCGAGCGCGCCTATGGGCCCCTGGCGCACTCCATCTTCACCGCGCACCAGATGGGCGGCTGCCGCATGAGCGCAGACCCCAAAGACGGCGTCGTCGGCCCCGATCACCGCGTGATCGGCCACGACAACCTCTTCGTCATCGACGGCTCCGTGCTGCCCACGGCCTTGGGCGTGAACCCGAGCCACACGATCTACGCCTTGGCCCACCGCGCGCGGCCCCTGGTCATCGACGCCGCCCGAGGGGCGTGAGCGGGCGCGCTATGATCGGCGGGTAAGGAGTCGCCGATGCGTGTCCGTACCCCAGATGACAGCGGTAACGCCGACCTCGTCGAGATCTCCCCCGCCGGGGAGGTCACGCTGCGGATGCGTCCGGATCCTTCGGGGCACCGCCAGTGGTTCTACGTGGAGCTCATCAACGTAAAAAATCAAAGGGTGGTCGTGAACCTCCAGAACGCCGGAGAGGCGAGCTGGCCCTTGGGCTGGGAGGGCTTTCAGGCCGCGGTGCAAGACGGCGGCTGGCCCTGGGCGCGCGCCGACCGCACCACCTACCAAGACGGCGTGCTGCGCATTGAGCACACCGCCACCACCGACCGCCTCGCCTTGGCCACCTTCGCGGCCTACCCGATCACCCGGCACCAGGCGCTCATCGCCTGCGCCGTGGCCTCGCCCCGGGTGCGCCGGGAGGTGCTGGGCCGCACCCACGACGGCCGCCCGATGGAGCTGCTGCGCCTGGGCCGCGACGACGCCGAGGCGCCGAGGGTGTGGATCTTCGCCCGGCAGCACCCCGGCGAGGTGATGGCCGAGTGGTTCATGGAGGGCCTGCTCGCGCGCCTCGCCGACCCCGAAGACGAGGCCGTCTCGCGCCTGCTCACCCAGGCGGCGCTGCGGCTGGTGCCCAACATGAACCCCGACGGCAGCGCACGGGGCCACCACCGCGTGAACGCCAAAGGGGTCGATCTCAACCGCGCCTGGGCCGAGCCCATCGACGCCCCAGAGGTGGCCGCGGTGCGCGCTCGCATGGACCAAGAGGGCGTCGCCATCGCGCTCGACATCCACGGCGACGAGGAGGTGCCCTACACCTACCTCATCTCCGCCCAAGGCGCGGCCCGGTTCGACGCCACCTTAGAGGCCGAGTTCACCCGCTTCCGCGCCGCGTGGAGCCAGCTCGACCCGCTCGTGAGCGTCAAAGACGGCGCGCCGCCGGTGGCGCCCGGCGAAGGGCACCTCGGCGTGAGCACCAAGCAGCTCGCCTCCCGCTTCGGCGCCTTGGCGGTGACCGTCGAGATGCCCTACCGCAGCGCGCCCGGCGAAGAGTTTGGGCCCTCCCACGCGAAGAGCCTCGGCGAGTCTTGTGTCGAGGCCGTGCTCGCGGCCTTGGCGGCGGGGCGAGGGCGCGCGCCGACCTAAACCGACCCTGTGAACGATACAACTCGCCGGATGACGCCATGAACCCTCGGCCCCCTGCTGAGGTGTCTCATGCGCGCTCTGAGCCGTCTGCTCACGGTCCTCGTCGTCGTGCTGTTCGTGTCGCCCTCCGCGCTCGCGCAGAGCCTGCGAGAGTTTGTCCTCGTCCTCGGTGAGGATGACCAGCTCGACGAGCCCGCGCTGCGCCTGCCCCTCGCCCTCGCCGACGCGAAGGTCGAGCGGGTGTTCCCCGACGTCACCGCCGCCACGTCGCCGGTGCTCTATGGGGCCTATGTGGTGACCGTCCCCGCCCAGAAGGCCGCGATCCTCGTGGAGCTCCTCAGCCTCGACGGGGAGAACGTGGCGCTCATCGAGGACAACGTGCGGGTGTTCGCGCCGCCGAACATGGACGGGGGGCCGTGTGAGGGGAGCGGCGGGCTCACCTCAGTGAATGATCCACTCGCGCCTGCGCAGCTTGAGCTGGCGCTCCACGGGGACGAGGCCGTGCTGCAGATGTTGGCCTTGGCCGCTCCACACGCCGTCCGACAGACGGTCGCCGTCATCGACACGGGCGTCAACGGGACGCACGAGGACCTCGCGGGGATCGTCTCGCCACTGCGGGATGAGGACCGATCGGGGCACGGGACGGCGGTGGCCGGGCGGGTCGCGGCGAACACCCACAACGGCCTCGGCCTCGCGAGCCTCAACCATAGCGGCGCCTACCTGCGGGTGATCTCTTACCCTGCCCTCGCGGCGCCAAACGCGAGCGCAGATGACATCGCCAAGGCCATCGTCGCCGCGACGAACGACGGGGCGGCGGTGATCAACATGTCCTTCGGGGGCCAAGGAGAGGCCCCGATGATCGTCGTCGAGGCCATCGAGTACGCCAAGAGCAGGGGCGTGATGCTGGTGGCAGCCGCCGGGAACGACGGCGCGTTTCGCGACGCCGTCACCCGCTGGCCTGCGAACGTCGATGGCGTCATGGCGCTCTCCGCCGCGAGCTCGGCTGGAGCGCCCGCAGAGTACGCGAGCCGCCTCACCGATCTGCCGCTCGGGGCCTGGGCCTCGGGCGACGGCGTGTGTGTGCTCGACCATAAAGGTGGCTATCGACGAGACAGCGGCTCGTCGTTCTCCGCGCCTTCCGTAGCCGGGATGCTTGGCGTCGCCCGCGCGCTCTGCCCC
>JBEAVX010000137.1:0-2512 GCA_041160755.1 Pseudomonadota bacterium | reverse complement strand
GCACCGGCCCGGCGCGGTGGTGGATCTCGCCCAGCTCGGCGGCCTCGGCGTGCAGGGCGATCCCTCCCGCATGGCCGAGAAGGGCCCCGGCAAGTGGACCGAGCAGGGCCGCTCCACCGACGAGCTCAGCGCGATCATCAAGAACCCCAACCCCGTGCGCAGCCTCGACCTAGAGTCCCCGCGCGGCGGCGCCTGGGCGTGGCTCGCCGTCGTGCTGTTCGTGCTGGGCCTCGGCGCCTTGGCGTGGTGGCTCCTGCAGCCCTGATCGGCTCGGGGTAGACTGCACCCCGGAGACACCCCCATGCGCCAGCACGTCCTGCTCACCTCGCTCTTGCTCGTGGCCTGTGGTGACAAGCCCGTTGACGGCCCGATCTACACCGGCGAGACCGGCGACACCTACGTCCCGTGGCCCGACGACACCGCCGCGGGCACCGACGACGACGGCGACGGCTTCACTGTCGAGGACGGCGACTGCGACGACGCCGACGTCTACGTCAACCCCGGCTGGCCCGAGAACGAGGCGGAGGGCAACGCCGCCGACGGCAAAGACAACGACTGCGACGGCTACGTCGATGAGTCGTTCCGGGGCCTCGTCGTGCTCCAGCAAGGCGACGGCAAAGACCCGGCCCGCATCGTCGGCGTAGACGACTTCGGCGACACGGACTGGGAGGTGCTCTTAGACGACCCCACCCTCATCCCGTACTTCATGGCGCCGGGGGTCGAAGACGGCTGGCTCATCGGCACCTTGGGCAGCCACGACGGCGCCGCCGAGGTCACCATCGCGCTCTACGCCGTGAGCCCCGAGGGCGACACCACGCTGTTGTGGGATCTCTCCGACGCCGAGGTCTACGAGTTCGGCCTCGGCGGCATCGCCGCCCACCCCGACGGCTACTACCTCGTGTGCACCGGCGACACCGTCTCGGCCTTGGAGCCCGACGGCTCGGCGCTCACGCCCCTGATGACGTCGGATCCCGAGGCCGACTTCTTCTCCTTTGACGTGGCCGTCGATGGCGTCACCGGGGAGATCGGCGTGTTCGGGATCTACGGCGAGTTCGCGCTCATCAGCCCTGAAGGCGCGGTGCAGGTCTTGCGCCCGCTCGACCCCGAGAACATCGAGTACTCCGTCTGGTCGGGCATCAAACGCGCCGACGGCTGGTACGCCGGCGGCAACAGCGCCTCGGGCTGGCAGGTGATGCGCTTCAACCTCAGCCAGAACACCTGGGCCCAGAAGATCAGCTTTGACGAGGAGTGGACGCCGCACTTCTTAGAGACCGACGACGTCAACGGCGGCTTCTTCGTGTCGTCTACGGACGCGACCTACCCCATCGTCTGGCGGCTCAGCGAGGACGACGGCAGCGCGGCGCCGTTCTTCCGCTCGCCGTATGAGGACTTCGACTACCAGCTCTGGGACCTCTACACCCGCTACTGAGTCTGCGGCCGCGCAGAGCAGGCGGACAGCGCGACAAGGCGCCGCACCCCGACCCCGAGGGCGTGAAGATAAGCTCGGGTCTCGGAGAACCTGATGCTGATCATCCTGCTCGCCCTCGCCTGCGCCCACAAAGACCACACCACCGACGACAGCGCCGCCGAGGCCACGGTGAGCTTCCTCGCCCCCCTCGACGCGGAGCTCGTGGTGCTCGGCGACAACACCGCGTCCCTCATCGTCGAGGGCTTCACCTTGGTCGATGTGGAGCGCCACAACGAGGGCACCCCTGAAGGCTTCGTGCGCCTGAGCCTCGACGGCGTGATGGTCGCCGAGAGCGGCCTCACCCAGCTCCCCTACACCTTGACCGAGACGGGGGAGCACACCCTCACCGCCGAGCTGTTCTACAGCGACGGCGACGCCTTGGAGCCCCCGGTGAGCGCCTCGGTCACCTTCACCGGGGTCGTCGAGTGAGCTGGAGGCACCTCCCGATCGGGCTCCTCGCCGTGGCCGCGCTCGGCTGCGGGCCCGGCGAGGTCTTGATCCTGAGCCCCGCCGAGGGTGAGGTGATCTGCGGCGACCCGATGCTCTTGGAGCTTGAGGTGACCGGCTTCAAGCTCGTGGCGCCCAGCGGGGACGAGACGCGCCGTGAGGGCCAAGGCCACCTCGACGTGCTGCTCAACGGCCAGGAGGCGGCGATGATCTGGGCCGAGGAGGCGCGCGTCGGCGTGGCGCCCGGCCTGTGGCGCCTGCGCGTCGAGCTCTCCTATGACGACCACAGCCCCACCGGCGCGTTTGATGAGCTCGACCTCACCGTAGACCCCGAGGTCTGCCCTTGACCGCGCGCCTCTCCGACGCCACCTCGGCCTGGACGACGCTCTCGCGCCTGCGCTGGCTGGCGGCGGCGGGGCAGTTGATCGTGCTCGGCCTGGTGATGTGGGCGGAGTTTCAGCTCCCCAACGCGGCGATCTTCGCCGTGGCGATGGTCACCGCGAGCTCCAACCTGCTCTTGGCGCGGCTCGTCTCCGTGGCCCGGCGGGTGCAGGTCGCCGTGGTGCTCGACATCGTCTTGCTCACGGTGCTGCTGGG
>JBEAVX010000113.1:0-2778 GCA_041160755.1 Pseudomonadota bacterium | reverse complement strand
CTCCCCGCCCCCTTCGTGCGTGAGTCGAGCGACCCGGGCGCCTTGCCCCCCATCGACGACCTCTGCGTCGAGCACCTCGCCTACGACCTCAACATCTCCGACGACGTGCGCCGCTCCGACTGGGCCCCGTGGGTGTTTGAGTCCCTCGTGCAGCTCTTGGGCAGGCCCGCCGGGCCGCTCACCGAAGGCGTCGCGCTGCGGGCGCCGTTCATCGAGACCTTAGAGGACGTCGCGGCCCGAGGCGGCGGAGACGACGTCAGCGCCCGGCTGTACAACCTCACCGCCCACAACGTGCGCGCCGTGCGCCTGGAGGACGGCGCCCTGCGGGTCGAGACCCGAGAGGGTTGGCGGCGACTGGACACGCCCCCCGCCGCCGGGGCCATCGACGGGCCGAGCGGCGCCGGGAGCTGGGTTCACCTCGCCGCCCACGGCCTCGGCCCCGACCATGTGCCCTGCCCTGAGGACGGCCGCGAGGCCTGTGACGCCGACTGGGACGGGGCGCTGGGCGCCGAGGTGGGCGCCTTGGAGCTGTGGTCCCAGGCCTGTGACGTCGAGGCCGAGCCTGGCACCTGCGCGCTTCTGCGTGAGGCGCGAGACCGCCAGATGGACTGGATCCTCCGCCCCTGAGCCCGTTGACAAAGTTAGACCACTGGTCTAGACTGACGGTCTAGACTGATGGTCCACTCTCCAACACGAGGTGCCTATGCTCCCCGACGCCCTGCCGAACCGCTGGTATCCCCTCTTGACCTCCGCCCAGCTCCGCCGCGCCCCGGTCGTCATTCAGCGCCTCGGCGAGCGCCTCGTCCTGTGGCGTGACGCGGCTGGGGTCGCCCACGCCGCCATCGACCGCTGCCCCCATCGCGGGGTCTCGTTCAAGGCCGGCGAGGTCAACAAGGCCGGTGAGCTGGTCTGCCCCTACCACGGCTTCACCTTCGGCCAGACCGGCGCCTGCGCCCACGCCCCGGTCTTGGGCCGTGACGCCAAGCCCCCGGCGATGTCCTTGGACATGCGCAACATCACCGAGACCCACGGCCTGATCTGGGTGTTCACCGGCGCCGTCACCGCCGACACCCCGCCGCCGCCTTGGTTTGAGGGGCTCGGCGAAGACATGCGCCGCTGCACCGACGTCACGGACGAGTGGCCCGTGCACCACGTCCAGCTCGGCCAGTCGATGCTCGACGTCTACCACGCCGGGGTGCTGCACCGCCGCAGCGCGCCCGGCGCCGGGACGGTGCTCACCGACTTCACGATGACGACCACTGAGGACGAGGTCCACACCCAAGGCCGCCTGGGCCACGACGGCAAGCCAGGAACCCCCTTCATCGCCCACCTGCGCCTGCCCTGCCTCGTGCACCTCGACGTAGGCTTCGGCTTTCAACTGCTCGTCGGGGTCACCCCCATCGACGCCAAGCGCTCCTGGCTCTGGGCACGTTATGAGCTGAGGCTCACGCCTATCCCCCAGCTCGACGGCCTCATCGCCTGGCTGGGGGCGAAGTATGACTTCTCCGTCCTGCAGCACATGGAAGACCTCCCGTTGCTCACGAGCATCGAGCCCGCCATCCCCGAGCCCGGCTGTGACCGGCTCATCGCCCCGGACGCGGGCGCGGCGGCGTACCTGCGGATTTACCGCCGACAGCTCGCCGCTCGGGTGGAGGCCGCCAAATGAAGCCCTCCCTCGCCGCCGACGAGCCGCTCGCGCGCCTGCTCGTCGCCGCGGAGTCCGAGATCGCCCAGAAGGGCTTTCACGCCGCGTCTTTGAACGACATCCTCAAGGTGGCCGGGGCCTCTAAAGGCAGCTTCTACCATCACTTTGAGGACAAAGAGGCCCTGTTTGTCGCCGTGCTGCGGGCGGGTCTCGCCGATCTGCCCGCTGAGCCTCTGCACCTCCACGGCAAAGACCTGCGCGCCGCGCTCACCCAGAGCGCCGAGCACCTCATGGCCTGGAGCCTCGGCCACGCGAGCTTCATCCCGCTCTGCGAGACCTTCTACGCGCTTCAAGGCGAGGGGCGCTGGCCCAAGGTCCAGGCGCTCTGGGCCGAGGCCGAGGCCCTCGTCGTCGAGGAGCTTCTCCAGGCCCAAGGCCGGGGCCTCGTTCGGGACGACCTCCCCGCGACGCTCCTCGCGAACCTGTTCGTCACCCTGAGCGCCAGCCTTGACCGCGCCATGCTCCGCCAGCCCCCGGAGGTCTGGGCCGATGAGGCCGAGGTCCAGCGCTGGGTTCAGCGAATGGTCGACCTCTGGACGCGCCTGCTCACCCCCTGATCTGCCCTCTGGAGTGCCCCCTTCGTGCTCACGCTTCGCCTCAAGAACGGCCACGACCACCGCGCCCGCCAAGGTCACCTCTGGATCTTCTCCAACGAGCTTGACCACGACGTCGCCAGCCTTCCCCCCGGCGCCGCCGTCGAGCTGCGGGACGCCCGCGGCGGCTTCATCGGCCGGGGCTACGCCAACCCGCGCTCGCTCATCTCGGTGCGGCTGTTGAGCCACAGCCCAGACGCCGATCCTGACGGGGTCGCCCTGTACCGCGACGCCTTGCTCAAGGCCCGGGCCTATCGCCAGCGGGTGCTGCCCGGTCGTCGGTCGATGCGTTGGATCGCCGCCGAGGCCGACGGCCTGCCGGGCCTGGTGATCGACGGCTACGAGGACGTGCTGGCCGTGCAGGTGAGCACCTTGGGCTTGGAGTCGCGCTTGGAGCTGCTCCAGCAGGCCATCACCGAGGTCTTCGCGCCCAAAGGGGCGGTCCTACGCAACGACAGCGGCGCCCGAGAGCTCGAAGGC
>JBEAVX010000103.1:0-5482 GCA_041160755.1 Pseudomonadota bacterium | reverse complement strand
ATCGAGGAGGGAGGCCGCGCCGACGAGGCCCTCCCGCACCTGGACGAGCACCCGGGTGATCCACGGGCCGTCCGTGGGGCGCTCGCCGAGCACCAACGCGCCGTCAAACCCCTCGCTCAGCTCCGCCATCGGGGTCTCGGAGAACCGCAGCTCGATGCTGAGCTGGGGGTGCTGGGCGCGTAGGGTCGCGTAGAGCAAGGTCATCACATGGGGCGGCATCCCCACGGGCACGGCGAGGCGCAGCAGCCCCGAGGCCTCGTCGCCAGAGCTGCGCACCGCCGAGAGCAGCCCGGCGCTCTCGACCAGCAGATCACGACCTCTGCGGACGAGCAGCTCTCCGGCGGGGGTCAGCGCCGCGCCTTGGGCGCCCCGATGCAGGAGCGGCACCCCGACGAGGGCCTCCAGCTCGTCCAAACGTCGGCGCAGGGTGGAGCGCGCGAGGCCGAGTCGCTCTGCGCCCCCGAGCAGAGAGCCCGCCTCGGCGACGGCGACCAGGGCGCGTAAGGAGCTCAGGTCCATGGCCGCCCCTAATGCACAAGCTGGTCGTCTCGGGGGGCGGGCGGCTTGAGGCGCGGGTCGGCCTCGCCGCGCTCCGCCATGCCCAAGACCGCGTCGCAGCGGCCCAGAGACTCCGGCTCGGTCCACTGGTTGAGCTCGATGAGCTGAATCACCCGAGGATCTAAGGCGGCGCGCTCGGCGAGCTCGGCCCGGGACCACCCCTGGGCTTTGCGACGATCTTTGATGTCCATGGCGGGCTCCCAGCGTGAAGAGGCCCAGGATCGCACGTTCTCACGAAGAAGTCATGTCCCCTTCGTAACGCCAGGCGCCCCTCGGGCGTGGATCCTGCGGAGGTGAACATGGACACGAAGACGCAGGTGATCGTGGTCGGCGCGGGGCTCGCGGGGGTGGTGGCGGCGGCGCGGCTGGCCCAGGCGGGCGCCTCGGTGCGGGTGCTGGAGCGTGGGGCGAGCCTCGGCGGGCGCGCGCGCAGCGTTCAGCACGCCGGGGCGACGGTGAACCTGGGGCCCCACGCGCTCTATCGGCAGGGCGTGGGGAGGCCGATCTTGGAGTCGCTCGGCGTACACCCCCAAGGCGGGCGCCCCCCGAATGACGGCTGGCTCTCGGCGGGCGGGCGGCTGATGGCCTTGCCCGGCGGCTTGGGCAGCTTCTTGAGCACCGAGGCCCTGGGCCACCGGGGTCGCCTGGCCCTCGTCGGCGCCTTGGCGAGCCCGATTCGCCCCCAAGGAGACGTCGCGGCCTGGCTCAGCGGCCTGCCGGACGACGCCGCGGCGCTCATTCGTGCGCTCATCCGCGTCACGAGCTACGCCCACCCCGTCGATCCGCTGCCCGCGGCGGGGATGTTGTCCCAGCTCCGCGTGGGCCTCGGCGGCGGGGTGCTCTACCTTCACGGCGGCTGGCAGAGCCTCATCGACGGCCTCCGCGCCCAAGCCGAGGCCCACGGCGCCGTGTTTCAGACCGGCGTTGAGGTGACCGGGCTCCTCCCCGGCGGGGTGATGACCCAGGCCGGGCCCCAACACGCCGACGCCGTGGTGCTCGCCGTGCCGCCGCCGAGCCTGCGCCGCCTGGGCTTGGATGTTCCCCGGTCTAGGCCCGTGCGCGCGGCCTGCCTCGATCTGGTGCTGCGCCGCCTGCCCGTCCCCGAGCGGCGCTTCGTGCTCGGCCTGGACGCGCCGCGATACCTCTCGGAGCATGGCGGCGTCGCGAATCTTGGCGGGGTGGTTCTTCACGTCATGGAGTACCTCGCGCCCGACGCGCCGACGGCGGGGATCGAGGCCGGGCTAGAGGCTTGGCTCGACACGATCCAGCCCGGCTGGCGAGGGGAGGTCTTGCACCGCGCCTACGCCCCGGCGCTCATCGTGCAGCACACCCAGCCCGGCGAGCGCCTGCACGTCGAGGCGCCGGACGGCGTCTTCGTCGCCACGGACGGCCAGAACGACACGATCCTGGCGGATGGGGTGATCCTCGCGGGGGCCCAGGCCGCCGACGCCGCGATACGTCGGGGGGTGAGGAGGTCCGCCGCGTGAGTGAGCCCCTGGGCGCGCACCTGGAGTCCCATCGCCGCCTGCTTCGGGCGCTGGTCTGGCGTGTGACCGGCGTGGCGGCGGACGCCGATGAGATCGTGCAGGAGACCTACCTGCGCGCCTTGACCGCGCCGCCGCCGGATCTCAGCCGCAGCCTTGGGCCTTGGCTGATGCGCGTCGCGATGAACCTCGCCCGAGACCGCCTGCGCGCCCGCCGCCGCCGTGAGGCCTACGCGAGCTGGCTGCCCGGCCCGCTCGTGGACGAGGCCCCGGCGCCGGACGCCCTCGTCGCGCGCGCCGAGGCGGCGAACATGGCCTGGATGCGGGCCGCCGAGGCGCTCACCCCCGGGCAACGCGCCGTGCTCGTGCTGCGGGAGGTCGTCGAGCTCGACGTTCAAGAGACCGCCCAGGCCTTGTTGATGAGCCCGGAGCGGGTGCGGGTCACCCACCACCGGGCGCGGCAGGCGCTCTCCGGCGCGGAGGGGACGCGCCCCGGCGCGGCGCACGGCCCGGTCCAGGCCGAGCAGGCCGAGGCGCTCTTGATGCGACTCCTCCAAGCCGTCGGCGCTGGGGACGGCGCCGAGGTCCGGGCGCTCCTGCACGACGACGTGGTGATGATCACCGACGGCGGGCGGCGTTACCGGGCGGCGGGGGTGCCCGTCGTCGGGGCGGCGAAGGTCGCGGCGGTGCAGCTCTACTTCGCGGCGCACAGCCCGCCGTTTCTGAGGTTCAAGGCGGTCTCTGCGGCGGATCTCTGGGTGCGTCTGGAGCGGGATCCGGCGGGGCCGAGCTGGCCCACCCAGGTCCTTGTCGGCGTTGAGGTGCGCGGCGGCAAGATCGCGGCGATCTACAGCCACATGGTCCCGGAGAAGCTCGGCGGCGGCTAAGCCTCGTTGTGGAAGGTGCGTTTGTGAGATCCTCGGTTAAACGCCTGAGTCCAGCCTTGGAGCACCGATGACCTCGATCAAGCCACCCCTCGGCGCCCTCGGCGCCCTCGCCGTGTTGACGGCCTGTGAGCCGCCGCCGCCGCCCCTGTCGATGACGCCGATCACCTACGCCCACAAGGGCTGCGGCGAGCGGGGCCTGCCGGTCACGATCACGACGGCGCCGGGCGCTGAGGTGGTCGGCCTCGGCAGCGAGGAGCCCCCGGAGGTTCGGGTGGGCCCGGTGATCGCCGACGCCCAAGGCCAGGCCCAGCTCGACCTCTCCGACGCCACGCTCCTGCCGGTCAAGATCGCCGCGCGGTTTGAGGGCGGCCAGGCGGAGCTGCCCGTCGACGTGCCGGATCACGGCTTCTTGATCACCGGCGTCGGCGACATGGTGAGCGTACAATGCGCCACCCACGGCGCGGCGGCGGAGCCCGGCTGTGAGGTGTCGCTCTCGGCCGGTCCGACGCTCGGCTTGCGGAACGCCCCGGTCGGCGCCGTGCTGCGGTTTGGCGACGCCGAGGCCACGGTCACCGACGCCAAAGCGGGCGTCGATCTTGAGATCAACCCCAGCTTCGCCTTGGCCTTTGATCTCGCCGCGCTCCAAGGCAAAAAGGACGCCTGCCGACAGCTCCCGGTGACCGGCCTCAGCGTCACGATGCCCGACGGCGTGGTCTTCGACGGCCCGGCCTGGGTCGGGGCGTACTCCGGTCGGGGCGCGTTTGTGCAGGGCCTCGGCCTCGCCGTAGACGGCCCCATCGGCCCCGCTGAAGTCACCGGGGACGTGATCGCCGTGCTCAAGCGCCTCGACGACAAGTCCACGTACCGACTGGAGCAGTACGAAGGCGGCGAGCCGTCCAAGCTCAGCGACGTCCGCTACGTCGCCGCGCTCACGGTGAAGACCGGCCCGGCCCAGAGCTGCGGGGTGTACAGCGCCGACAACGGCGAGGGCGTCGAGGTGTTTAAGTACGACCGTGACCTGCTCGCCGTGGTCGTCGAGCGCGCCACGGGCCGCCGCGTCGCCGAGCGTGTGTTTCAGGGCCCCGAGGCGAGCTGCGGCGGGCTGAGCGTCGGCGGCATGGGCTTCTGGGCGGAGCTGCCTTCAGCCGAGGCCTGGATTCAGGCTGAGGTGGCCAAGGCCAAAAAAGGATGACCCTCGCCCGGCTGCTCTCCACCCAAGCCGTGAACAACCTCTGGGCCAATCACCGCCTCCTGCGCGCTTGCGCGTCCCTGAGCGACGCGGAGCTGTCCGCCCCTCGGGTGGGTTTCTTCCCATCGATCCTGCTCACGCTGAACCACAACCTCACCGTGGACTGGTACTACGTCAGCGCCATCGAGCGCGCGGCGGCGGGGCAACCCGTAGACCCCGGCGCGCTCCGTGTCTTTGAGCCCAGAGCGCCCTTTGATCGGCTCGTGCCCCTCGAAGAGGCCCAGCGCGCGGTGGATCGCCGCCTGCTCACGGTCTGTCAGGGGCTCCCCGAGGCCCTCCTCAACGGTCACGTCGCCGTGCAGCGGCGCGGCGGTCACGTCGCCGTGGAGCCGACGGTGCGCCTGCTGCAGCACCTCTTTCAGCATCAGGTGCATCACCGGGGCCAGGTGCACACGATGTTGGCGGGCACGGCCGTCGCGCCGCCCCAGCTCGACGAGCTGTTCTGCGCCGGGGACGCCGAGCGGCGCGCTGAAGACCTGGCCGAGCTCGGGCTCACCGAGGCCGACATCTGGGGGCGCTGAGGCCACACTAGACCGATGGTCTAGTGTGCCTGACGGGCTTCAGGGCGCGGAGCGTTCGATCGGGCGCGCGCCGAGGGTGGCCGCGAGCTGCTGACAGCCCATCCCTGGCGCCGGGCTGAGGCGGAACCAGCTCTCGTCGAGGTGGCGCATCGGCGGGTTCGCGTGAAACAGGCTGTTGGAGGCCTCCAGGGTGCGCTGGCTGAAGAAGCGCACGTCTACGGCGCCGCGCACGACGCCGTTCTGGACCTCGCCGCTCATCACGCTGTGCCCACGCTGGGCGATGTAGAGCTCGACCGCGCCGAGCACGGGCACGACGAGGTTCACCGTGGCGCCGGGCTTGCCGTCGCCGTCGTAGTCCAAGAGGTTGGGATCATCGGGCGCGGCGGGCACCTGACCGGCGGTGCGTCGCGGATCAAAGCCGATGGCGACCGAGCCCGGGTCGGCGAAGTAAGAGAAGCCCCCCGCCGCCAAGGGCGTGAGACTTACAGCGTAAGTCTGAACGGGAAAGCTCTGGATGAAGGCGTCGGGGATGCGGGTGTCGGCGAGGCGGTTGTTGTCCTCGACGGTGACGCTGCACAGGCGCTGGGTCTGGTAGGTGACGCCGTCCTGAACGAAGACGTCCACTTGGGAGAGGCTGCGGGTGTACACCAAGGTCTCGCCCATGACGGGCACCTGGGTGGCCGTGGCCACGATGAGCTCCAAGGCGTAGCGGCCGGGCGGGATCGCCGGGGCAGGGGACGCCAGGCTGAGGAGCGGCGTGAGCAGGAGGAGCAGGGCGGGGAG
>JBEAVX010000045.1:0-3709 GCA_041160755.1 Pseudomonadota bacterium | reverse complement strand
CCAAGGTGGCGGAGGCGAGGACCAGTCTGCCACAGCCCCGCCACAGCGCGGGGCGTCGCGCGGTGTAGGATCGGGACATGGCGCTCAGCACACAGGCCCTTGAAGCCGCCTCGCTCCGGGCGGATCCCGTCGCCGACGCGGCGATCTCGGCGATGTTCGCGCTGGGGGTGCGGGGCGGAGATCTGCTCGCCGCCGCGAAGGAGCGCCAAGGAACCCCCGCCATCGCCGCCTTGCTCGCCGAGGCCCACGCGCTGCCCGCGGACCCGGAGGCGATGGAGCGCACCCGGCGCCTCGTCTTACGTTACGCCCCGCCCATCGGCCTCGCCTTGGGGCTCAAGGCCCTGCCGACGCTCTACGCCTTGCCGGAGATCGCTGAAGCGCTGGTCGCCACGGGGCGGCTCATCCAGCACGGCGAGCGGCGCATGTTGGAGACCGCCGAGTACCTCAACCAGCTCACCGTGCCCGGGGGGATGCGCCGGGACGGCGTCGGCCACGACGCGACGCTGCGGGTGCGGCTGCTGCACGCGGCGTCTCGGGCGCGGCTCCGCCACGCGGGCTGGTCCCGGCCAACGCCGCCCATCGACCAGCGGGCGAGCAGCTTCACCCTCACGGTGTTCAGCCACAGCCTACGCGCCGGGCTCACCCAGCTCGGCGGGCGTCTGACCGATCAAGAGGCCCGGGAGCACCTCGGCTTCTGGCGCCACGTCGGGCCGGTGCTGGGCGTCGAGGCCGGGCTCATCGCCGCGCACCCCGAGGAGGAGGCCGCCTTACAAGCCCAGATCTTGCGGGAGCGGGCCGCGCCGAGCGAGGCCGGGCGCGCCTTGACCGCCGCCTTGTTGGGGGCCCTGGCCGACCGGCCGCCGTATCGACTGTCCTTCGCCACCCTCGCCGCGCTCTCGCGGCACCTGCTCGGCGATCCCCTCGCGGAGCTGCTCGGGATCCCCAGAGACGGCGACTCGCGCCGCCTGCGCGCGGGCCTCGCGCTGGGGCAGGCGCTCCTGCGCGCCGAGGCCGTCGTGCCCGGCGGGCGCCTCGTCTCTCAAGCCTTCGGGCGGGCGTTCTCCAACGGCGTGCTCGCCTGGCGCCTGCGCGGGCCGTCGGAGTGGGAGGGCGGCTGAGACCGGGGCAGCTCGGCGTCATCGCTCAGGATTCGGGTTAGTCTCCGGGGACGGCTTCGGAGCGGATCATGGTCGAGACCCAGTTCACCTTCCCCCACCCGGACGGCGCCCAGCTCGCGGCGAAGCGCTGGTCGCCCCCAGGCGCGCCCCGGGCCGTGGTGCAGATCGTTCACGGCATGGCCGAGCACTGCGCCCGCTACGAGCGCTTCGCCTTGGCGCTCACCAACGCCGGCTTCGTCGTCTACAGCCACGACGCCTACGGCCACGGCGCCTCCATCGTGCGCGGGCACGCCGCCGGGCACATGGGGGATGAGGACAGCTTCCACAAGGCCGTCATCGCCGCCCACAGCCTCAGCCAGCGCGCCGCCGCCGAGCACCCGGGCCTGCCCTTCGTGCTCTTCGCGCACAGCATGGGCTCGTTTCACGCCCAGAGCCTCATCGCGACGCACCCCGAGCCTTGGGACGCCGTCGTGCTCTCGGCCACGAACGGCCCGCCGTCGCCCTTGGCGATCTTGGGCCGCGTCGTCGCCCGGGCCGAGCGCCGCCGCATCGGCCGGGCCCAGGTCTCAAACCTCATTCACAACATGGCCTTCGGCGGGTTCAACAAGCCCTTTGAGCCCGCGCGCACGCCCTATGACTGGCTGAGCCGCGACGCCGCCGAGGTCGACAAGTACATCCAAGACCCGCTCTGCGGCTTCCCCTGCTCGGTGCAGACCTGGGTGGATCTCCTCGACGCGCTCAAGCCGCTGACGGCGAATCAGAACGTCGGCAAGATCCGCAAGGAGCTGCCGATCCTGCTCATCGCGGGTACCCGGGACGCCGTGGGCGACATGGGCGAAGGGGTGAAGCGGCTCCTGGGCGTGTACCAGAGCGCCGGGCTCAAGCGGGTGACGATGAAGCTCTACCCCGAGGCCCGGCATGAGCTGCTGAACGAGACCAACCGCGACGAGGTCACCCGGGACGTGCTGGGCTGGATCGACGGCGCGATCAAGCGCTGAGCGAGCGCGCCTGCTCCGGGCCGCCCAAGGAACAAAAAAAGCCAGCGGGATGAACCGCTGGCTTCGTGGGAGTGGCTCTGACTAGACTTGAACTAGTGACACCGCGATTATGAGTCGCGTGCTCTAACCAGCTGAGCTACAGAGCCCCAACGCCCCGCCTCTTTAACTTGCCGCGAAGGGCTGTCAACCCCCGAGGCGCACCACGCTGGCCATCGCCCCGGCCAAGGCCGAGAGCGCGAAGACGCCCACAAGGCCCAACCACGCCCCGCGCTGGGCGACGAGCCGCAGCCGGGCCAGCTCATCGGGGCCGACGTGCTCCTCAAACCACTCCTCGCCAAAACGCCGGGATTGAAGCGCGAACCAGACGGCGAGATCGGGCTTGGCCAAGGACGTGAACACCGCCGCCGCGAGCAGACCGTCGATGAGCAAGGTGACGGTGAGGAGGATCCTCATGCCTCAGCCTTGGGGGCGGCGGCCGCGGCGGCCGCGGCGGCCTCAAAGGTGGGGAGCAGGCCGTTGACGGCGACGGTGGTGGGGTGATCTGCGCCCAAGGTGCGCTCCAGGGTGGCGGCGGCGGCGCGCAGGCGATCCCGGGCGGCGACGTGGGCGCCTAAGACACGCTCGACCTGGGCGAGGTTCACCGCGCTCATCGCGACGTTGGCGTTGTCTCGACCGCCGTAGAGCGCCGTCTCCATCGCCAGGCACCCCAAGAAGCAGCGCCGGGCCTCGTCGTGCTCGCCGAGCTTGAGCAGCACGGCGCCGAGGTTGTTGAGCGTCGCCGCCCGGTCGGGGTGCGGCACGTCGCCGAGGATCTGGGTCTTGAGGCGCAGGCTCTCGGTGAGCGCGGCCCGGGCGCCGGGGAGATCACCCATCGCGCGCTTGAGGGTGCCCAAGGTGTGCAGCCCCGCGGCGTAGTCGGGGTGGACCTCGCCGCCATGCAGCGCCCGCCACAGCGCCAGGGCCTGCTCCACATACGGCAGCCCCTTGGCGGGCTCCCCCTCGCCCAAGGCCAGCACGCCCAGCTCATGCACGAGCACGGGCACGATGGGGTGGCGTTGCCCGGCCGCCCGCGTCGCCGCGTCGAGGGCCTGCTCTACCTGGACCCGCGCCCCGGCGACCTCCCCCCGCTGGCGCAGGATGACGGCGAGCTGGTACCGCGCCGTGGCCACGTCGAGGTGCCAGGGGGTGCCCGCGTAGGCCACGAAGGCGACGAGCGCCTCCTGGGCGAGACGCTCGGCGCCTTGGAGGTCGCCGAGGGCCTGGCGCACGCCCGCCAGCTCATTGAGGGCCTGGGCGCGCTCGACGTGCTGGGCGCCGAAGATGCGGGAGAAGCGGGCCTCGGCCTCGGTCAAGAGCGCCTCGGCCTCCAGCAGCTCACCGCGCAGGCGGCGGCAGACGCCGAGCTCTCGTAGGGTGCGGGCGCGCTGGGGGTGCTCCCCCTGGGGCACCAGCGCGACGATGATGTCGAGGCTGCGGGTGAGCAAGGCCAGGGCCTCGTCGTAGCGGCCCTCGTTGAGCGCGATCCGGCCCAAGGCGAAGAGGTCTTTGCACACCTCGACGGCGGGTTTTTCGTCGGCGAGGGCCTCGTGAAGA
>JBEAVX010000239.1:0-4688 GCA_041160755.1 Pseudomonadota bacterium | reverse complement strand
GCACGTCCGCGCGGGGGTCAAAGCCACGGGCGGGCAGGCGCTTGAGCAGGATCTCATCCAGGGCCTGAAGCAGCTCTTCAGGCTCCCGGCGGGGCACCACGAAGAAGTCCGGGCGCTCCAGCGGCTCGGGCTCCTTCTCGGCGCTCACGGGATCTTCGCCGCGCAGCACCCGGTGGGCGTTCTGCACGATGCCCGAGCCCGCGGCCTGGCGGTAGACCTGGCGCAGGCTCACCACAGGAACGGCGCCGGAGTCGATCAAATCGCGGAGACACTGGCCCGCGCCGACGGACGGGAGCTGGTCCGCGTCGCCGACGAGCACCAGCCGCGCGCCCTCGGGCAACGCCTGCAGCAAGGCGTCGAGGAGCGCGAGATCCACCATCGACGCCTCGTCCACGAGCACGCCGTCGAGCTCCAGCGGGTTCGTGGCGTCGTGCTCAAAGCCCCCGGCCTGCATCGAGTAGCGCAGGAGCCGGTGAAGGGTCTTGCCCTCTTGGCCGCAGCTCTCCGAGAGCCGCCGCGCGGCCCGGCCCGTCGGTGCGGCCAAGGCCCAGGTCTCCCGACGGAGGGCCGCCGCCGTCATCAACACCCGCACGATGGTCGTCTTGCCCGTGCCCGGCCCGCCGGTGATCACACACATGCCGCGCTCTAGGCCCATCGCCACGGCCCGGCGCTGCTCGTCGTTGAGCGAGAGGCCGACCTTCTCTTCTGCGGCGCGCACGGCCTCCTCGCTGGCGTCTTGGCCGCCGATGCGGGCGACGACGGCGTCGGCGACGCGCTGCTCGCGGCGATCGGTCACCCCGCGATACACCGGGCGGCTGCCGGTGAGCGCGGACTCGCGCAGCACCACCTTTCGCTCCAAGAGCAGCGGGCCCAAGGCCTCGGCCAAGGTGTCTTGGCGCACCCCGACGGCCTCGCCCCGGCGCAGGAGCTCGGCCTCGGGCAGAAAGCAGTGGCCTTCGCCCTCGCCTTCGCTCAACAACCACTGGATGGCGGCCCGGGCCCGGCGGGGGTCGTCTTCAGCGATGCCGATCACCCGGGCGATCTGGTCGGCGGTCTTGAACGCGACGCCGGGGATGTCGGCGGCGAGGCGGTAGGGATCGCCGCGCAGGATGCTCGCGGCCTCGTCGCCGTACTTGGCGAGCACCCGGCGGGTCACGGCGGCGCCGAGGCCGTAGCCCCGCAACATCACCGCCACCTCGCGGTCGCGGCGGTCGCGGTCGTAGTGCTGGATGATCTCGTCGCGCTTCTTCTCGCCGATGCCCTCGACCTCGATGAGCCGCTCCGGTGCGCTCTCCAAGACCCGCAGGGTCTCTAGCCCAAAGTGGTTGATCAGCCGCTCGGCGAGCTTGGGGCCGATGCCGCGCACCTCCCCGGAGCTGAGGTACCGCGCGAGCCCGGCGTTGGTCCGCGGATCTTGCACCAGGACCGTCTCGGCGTTGAACCGGCGGCCAAACCGCGCGTGGTTTGACCAGCGGCCCTCCAAGGTCAGGTGAACGCCGGGGCTCAGGTGCCCCAGCGCGCCGACCACGGTGACAGGGGCCCCCTCGTCGGTGGGGGCGACCCTCACGACGGCCCAGGCCCCATCATCGGCCTGGTAGGTGACCTCCAGCAGCTCACCTTCAAGGCGCTCCCGCGCGCTCAACGCGCGTAGACCTCGTAGTGCTCCTGGTGGAAGTGGGCCAAGGCGCGCACGATGAGGCGTTTGCCCAGCTCACGCTCGACCTGCTCCAAGGAGTCCATCTCGTCGGTGTAGAGCATGTCGGCCACCGCCGGGCTCACGTTGACGTAGATGTTCTCCTTCTTGGGGGAGCGACCCGCCTCACGCTGCACCTCGCGGAAGATCTCGAAGCAGATCGTCTCGCGGCTGCGGACGTGGCCGTTGCCTTGGCACACCGGGCAAGGCTCGGTGATGAAGCGGGTGAGATCTTCTTGAACCCGCTTGCGGGTCATCTCGACGAGGCCCAGCTCGCTGATCTTGAGGACGTTGGTGCGCGCCTTGTCGCGCTTCACCTCCTCCTCCAAGGCCTTGTAGACCTTGTCGCGGTTGGACTCTTTGTCCATGTCGATGAAGTCGATGATGATGATGCCGCCGATGTTCCGCAGCCGAAGCTGGTAGACGATCTCTTTGGCGGCCTCCAGGTTGATCTTCGTCGTGGTGTCCTCCAGAGAGGTGTTGCCCACGAACTTCCCGGAGTTGACGTCGATGGCGGTGAGCGCCTCGGTCTGGTCGATGATGAGGTAGCCGCCGCTCTTGAGCCAGACCTTGCGGCCCAAGGACCGCATGATCTCCGTCTCGACGCCATACACGTCAAAGACCGGCTCTTTGCCCCGGTACAGGTGCACCCGGTCCTTGAAGTTGGGCATGAAGTCGGACATGAACGCCTGCACCTCGTCAAACGCGGCGCGGTCGTCCAAGACGACGCGGTCGATCTGCTCGGTGAGGCCGTCGCGCAAGAAGCGGATGACGAGGTTGTAGTCTTGGTGAAGCAGGCTCGGCGGCTTCTTGGCGGCGGCGGCGGCCTTGATCTTCTCCCAGGTGCGCAGCAGGTAGTCCATGTCCTGCTGGAGGATCTCCTCCGGCTGGCTCGCGCAGACCGTGCGCACGATGAAGCCCGCGCCTTTGGGGCGGTGGCGCTCGACGAACTCACGCAGGCGGCGGCGCTCTTTGTCTTTCTCGATGCGCCGAGAGATGCCGACGTGCTCCACCGTCGGCATGTAGACGATGTACCGGCCCGGCAGGGTGATGTGGGTGGTGAGCCGGGCGCCTTTGGTGCCGATCGGATCCTTCGCGACCTGCACGACGATCTCTTGACCCTCCTTGAGAAGGTCTTGGATCGCGGGCTGGCCAGCGCGAGGCTGGGCGCGCGGGATCTCCTCCACCACCGTCTCGTCCGGAGTGGTGGGGGTGGCGTCTTTGTGAAGCTCTAAGAACTCGGGGAAGATGTCGCCGACGTAGAGGAAGGCCGCGCGCTCTAAGCCGATGTCGACGAACGCGGCCTGCATCCCCGGGAGAACCCGCACCACCTTGCCCTTGTACACGTTGCCGACGGTGCCGCGCTCACGGCCTCGGTCAATGTGCAGCTCAGCAAGCTGGCTGTTCTCGATCAGGGCGACCCGAGTCTCCTTACCAGTGACGTTGACGATGATCTCTGCGGGCACGGAACACTCCAGGCGAGCCGGGAGGCCTCAACCCGCGGCCGCGCCCGTGGTGGGGCGACGCGCAGGGGGGCCATCGTTGGCTCAGAAAAAGGGAATAGACGAGCACCGCGGGGCAAGCGTGGCCCGCGCGGCGCGTCGGTCAGGGGGACTCGGGGCGATGTGGCGCCGAGGGAGGCAGTACCCTGCATGCAGGACCTTGCCGGTAGATGTAGAGAGAGGAGAGAGAAATCTTCCTTCACACACGCGCAAGGCGGTGTCAACCGGGGGCTCAGGTCGCGCCGTCAAAGCGGCGAAGCAGCGCCCATTTCAGGTAGCGGCCCTCGGGGTGCTCCACGGCGACGGGGTGGTCCGCTGGCGCTTCAGATCGTTCGATCCACGCCCAGCGCCCGGCCTTGCGTAAGCCGTCCCGCACCGCCTCCTCCCAGCGCGCCCCAGAGAGCCGCGCGGTGCAAGACGCCGTCGCCAGCAGGCCGTCGCGGCGCACCCACATCGCCACCCGGCCGTTGAGATCGCGGTAGGCCTTGCGCGCCCCGGCGTCGTCGTCCTTCTCTTTGGCGAGGCTCGGCGGATCGCAGATCAGCAGATCGGGCTTGGCGCTCGGCTCCCACTTGAAGGCGTCGGCGCGCTCGAAGGCGTGCTGGCCGGGGTCGAGGCCGTTGAGCCGGAAGTTCTCTTTGGCGTCCTCTAGGGCCGGGCCCGCGAGATCCACCGTGGTCACCCGGCGCGCGCCCCCGGCGGCGGCGAAGACCGAGAAGCCCCCGGTGTAGCCGAAGAGGTTCACCACCTCACGCCCGCGGCCGAGCTCACCGACGCGGCGGCGGTGCTCACGCTGATCCAAGAACAGCCCCGTCTTCTGGCCCTCGTAGGGGCGCACGATGAACCGGAGGCTGTGCTCCTTGGCGATCAGAGAGCGCGGGGTCTCCGGCCCTCGAAGGGTGACACCGCCGCCCTGCTCGCCGTCTACCAAACCCACACCCAGGCGGCGAAACACCGTCTTCGCCCAGCCCAGGCCCAGGATGGCCTCGGCGATGTCATCGAGCATGGGCTCCCAGGCGCGGGCGTAGAGGCGGAGCACGGCGAGATCGGCGTAGCGGTCGACCACCACGCCGGGGAGCTGGTCGCCTTCGCCGTTCACGACGCGGTAGCAGTCGGTGTCGCCGAGGCCCAGGCCCGCGCGCAGGCGATCGGCGCGGGTGATGCGCTCCGTGACCAAGGCCGCGGGGTCGCGGGCGCTGCGGGCGAGCACCCGCACGGGGATCGCCCCCTCGTCAAAGACGCCGAAGGCGACCACGCGGCCTTTGCCGTCGGTGAGCTCGACCCACTCGCCGACCTTGGCTTTGCCCTCGACGCCGCCCTTCCAGACCCAAGGGTGCCCACGGCCAACAGGGCCGAGGGTGTCGTCGGTGAGGCGGAGGCGGGTGTACATCGGCGGCTCGGGGCGGGCGGGGTGCTCCGGTATCCGGCGGAGGATCCCGCCACCAACAGAAAGCGACAAGCGGTGAATAGCGAAGACGCCGTCGCCGTCGTGG
>JBEAVX010000901.1:0-6446 GCA_041160755.1 Pseudomonadota bacterium | reverse complement strand
GGGCTCGCCGACACAGACGAAGCACGCGTCAAGGCCCGGATCAAGGCCCAGACAGCGCGGGGTGAAGCCCAGCGCGTCAAGCCGCCCCAAGACCTGCTCCCGGGCGCGAAGCTGGCCTTCTTCGCTCGCCCGCTCGCCGAGGTGAACGAGCGCCGCCGCCTCGGCGATGGCCATCTCAGCGTCTTGGGCCCAGGCCGGGGTGGCGGAGAGGCCCAAGCTCAAGAGCGTGATGAACATCCGCGTAGGGTAACCCGCAGCGCGCGCCGCTCAGAAGATCGACGCCACGAAGGTCACCATCGTCGTCTGGTCGAGCTTGGCGAAGCGCTCATCATCGCTGGCGTCGTCGGGGGTGCCGCCGTCGCTGATCAGCACGGGCACGTTGTCGAAGGTGAGGTTGTGGCTCAGCCTTAGGCTCATCTTGTCGCTGAGCTTCACGTTCATCGCCGCGCGGTTGTACAAGCGCAGGTCGTTCTCGGCGGCGGGCCCAGCGATGGTGAGCAGGTTCTCGAACACCTCGATCTCTTCAGTCACCTTCACGTTCTCGTTGAGCACCCACTCCGCGCCGACCATCACGCGGGCCGAGGGGAACACATAGTCCAGGCCGTCTTTGCCCAGATCCGAGCCCGGGGCGTACTCCTCTTGGGCGAAGTCGACGCCGAGCTCAGTGAACAGCTTGAGATCGGGCTCGTTCACGAGGCCCCGGGACACGCCGATCTGCTCGTGGCTGCGCAGACGGAACCCGGCGAGCACGTTGGAGTCCGCGCCCGCCAAGGCGTAGAGCGAGGTCTTCTCGCCCAAGAAGCGGTCGTACCGAAGCTGGGTCGTGAGGAGCTGCGCCGAGAGCGCCCAGTCGGAGACGGGCTGCTCCCGCTCGGCGCTGTCCAAGAGTCCATCGGCGTTCAGATCCAGCGCCGCCCGGGTGATCGACAGCCCAGCGGCGCCGGAGAGGCGGTTGTCGGTCCACTTGCGCCCGGCCTTCACGCCGCCGCCGACGTTGTAGAACCGGGCGTTGCCCGTGGTCAAGACGCCGCCGAGCTCCGCCGAGAGATCCGCGTCGGGCTTCTCGACCTTGAGCTCCTCTTCCTTGGCGAAGTCCTCGAACTGAGGGTCTTGGGCGAGCACGAGCGGGCTGAGCGCGAGCAGAACGAACAGCATAGGCACCTCATCAAGACGATTGGGCGTTGAGGCGGCCATTGTAACGGAGCGACACGCAGAGATGACTTACAGCGCGCCTTCATCACCGCATCGCGCCGCCAGCCGCCTCACTCGCCCAAGGTCAGCCACACCGGGGCGTGATCCGACGGCTTCTCCTTCTTGCGCTCCTCATAGTCCACACCCGCGCCGGTCACCCGGGCGGCGACGTCCGCCGTCACGAGCAGGTGATCGATGCGCATCCCCCGCTTCCGCCGGAACGACAGCTCACGGTAGTCCCAGAACGTGAACGTGCGGGGTGCAAGCCGGGGCTTCACCACGTCGATGAGCCCCAGGCCCTCCAAGGCCCGAAACCGCTCGTGCTCCAGGGGGTGATAGCTCACCTGATCCTTCATCTCGACGTCGTCCCACACGTCATCCGGCAGGGGGGCGATGTTGATGTCGCCGGCGAGGATGAGCGGGCCATTCGGCAGCCGGGCGGCGATGTGGGGGATGAGCGCGTCAAAGAACCGGAGCTTGTAGGCGAACTTGGGGCTCTCGACCTCGGAGCCTTGGGGGCAATACGCGCAGACGACACGGATGCCGTCGATGACGCCGGAGATCACCCGGGCTTGGCCCTCGTCCCCTTCTGGCAAGCCGCGCTCCACGTCCGTGATGGGCCGCAGCGACGCGATGGCGACGCCGTTGTAGGTCGGCTGGCCCAAGGCCTCTAGCTGGTAACCCCGGGAGGTGAACAGCTCGACGGGCAGCTTCGACTCGACGGACTTGAGCTCCTGCAGGCAGACCACGTCGGGGCGGCGGCGATCGAGCCAGGCCCCGAGGTGCTCGTGGCGGGCCTTGATGGAGTTCACGTTCCAGGTGGCGATGAGCATGGTGACCTCGGCGGGCGCAGGAGACCGAGGCCCTTATCGCGTCGGCGCCTCCTCCAACAGCCGACGCAGCGCCTCCACGAGGGCCGAGAGCCGAAACGGCTTCTGCAAGAACGCGATGCCTGGCTCCAAAACCCCGTGGCGAGCGATGAGATCGTCGGTGTAGCCCGACATGAACAGCACCCGCACCTCGGGCCGCGCGGCGGTGAGCGTGTCGGCGAGCTCTTTGCCCGACATCCGGGGCATGATCACGTCCGTGACGAGCACGTCGATGGGCTCGGTGTGCGCGGCGACGCGCTCCAAGGCGATGTCCCCGGCCTCGGCCTCGATCACCGTGTAGCCGTGCCGCGACAACATCTGCCCGATGACCTGGCGCACGGAGTGCTCATCTTCGACCAACAACACCGTGAGCGAACGACTCGGCGGCGCCTCGGCGGCGCTCGGCGCCGGGGTGGGCTCTTGGACCCCTTTGGGCGCGTCTTGGGTGGCGGGCAGCCACACGTCAAACCGCGCGCCTTGGCCGGGCGCCGACTGCACCACGATGCGCCCGCCCGCGCCCTTGACCGTGCCATAGGCCGTCGCGAGGCCCAGGCCCGTGCCTTGATCCCGGGGTTTTGTGGTGAAGAACGGCTCAAAGATGTGCACCGCGACCTCAGCGCTCATGCCCACGCCCGTGTCCTGGACGCTGAGCACGACGTACTCGCCTTCTGCGAGCTCGTTCGCCCGCCGGGCGATTCGACCGTCGATTCGTGCCGTCGCGGTCTGTATCGTGAGCGTGCCGCCGGACGGCATCGCGTCCCGGGCGTTGATCGCCATGTTCACGACCATGTTCTCGATCTGCGGCAGGCCGATGCGCACCGCGGGCAGGCCCGGCGTGAGCTGAATCGTGAGGCCGATGTGCTCACCCACGCTGCGTCGCAGCAGCCCGGTGAGGTTCTTGAGCACGTCGTTGAGGTCCAAGGGCTGGGCGTCGGGCAGATCCCGTCGGGAGAACACGAGGAGCTGCCGGGTGAGCGCCGCCGCCCGGGACGCGGCCTCCCAGATCTCCTTCATGTCCGCGCCTTGGCCCGACTCGGGGCCGAGATCCTGGAGGATCATCTCCGCGCGGTTCAGGATCACCGCGAGCATGTTGTTGAAGTCGTGCGCGATGCCCCCGGCGAGGCGACCGACGCTCTCTAAGGTGCGCGCCTGCTGGAGCTGCCCGGCGATCTTCTGGCGCTGGCGCTCCTCCTCTTTGCGCTGGCGGATGTCGCGCACGATGGCCTGCACCCGGCCGTCCTCCAGGGCGCTGACGCTGATCTCGACGGGCAGCTCCTCGCCGCCGCGGGTGATCAGCCGGTGCTCGATGAGGCGTGGGCCGCCGGTCAAGGGGCTGGTGATGAGGTCATCGGCGGCGGTGAGGTCGCTCACGCGCAGCTCGCGCAGCTCGGCCTCGGTGTAGCCGGTCAAGGCGCAGGCCCGGTTGTTGGCGACGAGCACCTGGCCCTGGTTGTCGTACAGCAGGATCGCGTCGCTGGCGTTCTCTAAGAGCGCCCGGTAGCTCGTCTCGCGGTCGCGGGCGGCCTGCTCGGCGCGGCGGCGCTCGGTGATGTCCACAGAGAGCCCTACGGTGCGGCGCACCCGGCCAGCGCCGTCCCGGACGGGGTAGACCCGGGCCAACATCCAGCGGTCTTCGCCGCTCGGCGAGAGCACGCGGTACTCGCTGCGCAGCTCCTCACCTCGGGACAGCGCCCCGCGGAGCTCCTCGCGCACCCGCTCGCGGTCGTCCTCGTGGACCCGCGCGAGCCAACCTCGGGGGTGCAGATAGACCTCGGCCAAGCTCACGCCGTAGAACGCCTCGTGGCTCGGCGTGACGTACTGCAGGCGCCGCCCGTCGGGGGTAGACACCCACAGAAGCTCGGGGATGTTCTCGGCGATGTCGCGGAAGAGCTGCTCGTTGCCGACCAGATCCCGCTCGGCCTCGACCAGCCCATCGACGCCGACCCAGAACCCGGAGAGGTGGCCCTCGTGGTCGCGGGCGCCGATCTCCCACACCCAGCGGCTGCCGCCGTCGGGGTGCTGCAGGCGGAAGGTGACGCGGTAGGGTTTGCCCGAGCTGTGGGCGAGGAACGCGCGCTCCAGGAGCCGGGCGCGGTCGTCGGGGTGAACCCAAGGGTGCAGCGCGGCGCCGTCGACGCCGAGGAGCTCCACCGCCGCCCGGCCGAAGAGCTCCCGGCACGACGCGCTCACCCGCACCAGGGTCATCATCGGGTCGTGCAGGCGGGTGAACCGCACGAGCGGCGCGGAGGCCTGCACGATCGGCAAGCTGTCTTCAGCCGGGGCGCTCACGGCCTGGGTGCTCACGGCGCCGTCGAGCTCGGAGACGTGCAGGAGCAGGCCGTCCCCTGCCCTCACGGCGTCTACCCGCACCCGGCGGGCGAAACCTCGCTCGACGAGCACCGTGCGCCAGCCGTCCAGGTTGGGCGCGGCGCCCTGCACCACCCGACGCAGCGCGCGGCGCAGGGCGTCTTCAGGGAGCAGCGCCTCGAAGGACACGGCGACCTCGGCGTCGCCCGGAGGGGGCGACACCGCGAGGAGGCGGAGCCCAGCGTCGAGGAGCAGCGCCTTCATCGGCGGGATCCGGGGTGAGGCACAGCCCCAGCGTCCTCCACAACGACCTGTTCGTCAAGGGCGCCGGGCGGACACCGGCGCTCCTCGACGACTTACGGCACGACCGTGACCGCGACGCCCGCCTCACGCACGACACGCTCGGCCACGGAGCCCAACAAGAAGCGCTTGAGGCCGGTGCGACCATGGGTGCCCATCACGACATGATCAAAGCCGCCGTCGGCCACGAGGCTGATGATCTCTTGGGGCGGATAACCCTCACGGACCTCGACGCTGTGGCGAACGGACTCGGGGATCTCCTCATGCGCGAGCTTCTCTAAGCCGTGGCGCTGCTCCCGGGCGAGCTGCTCCCCAGCCTGGGTGAACAGGGGGCCGACCGCGCCGCTCATGCCGATCTCGGCGCTGTAGATGTGCGGCAAGATGCCGATGTGAACGAGGCCAAGCTCGGCGCCAGAGTGCCGGGCCAAGGCCACGGCGAGGCGCAGGGCGCGCACGCTGGAGTCGGAGAAGTCGATCGGGACCAGGATCTTGCGGAAGGGCATCACGAGGCTCCTTGTTGAGGTTGAGCGTTTGGCGGAGACCGATACAGCGGTGGTCATCGAGCTTGATTCATGATCGCGCCGAAGGGCGGCGCCCGGCCAGCGAGGGGGATCAAGCTCGATGACTACCGCTGTACGCTCAGTGAACGTCGCTCGGCGCGCTGTGAAGCGGGCAAGGCGGCGGCGCGGCTGGGCTCTCTGGGCTCGCCGCGACGGGCGCGGGCCGGGCCCAGATTGAGCCAACACCCAACATAAACACCACGAGCGCCAAGACGCGACGCCCACGAATCGATCCTTGGGTGATACGCCGCAGGCCGAGGCTCGCCGCGAAGAGGCCGGGCATGGTGCCGATCCCGAAGATGACCATCGTGAGCGCGCCCCAGGCGGCGCTCTGGGTCGCCACGGGCATCGCCAAGGCCGCGTAGACGAGCCCGCAGGGCAAGAGGCCGTTGACGAGGCCGAAGCCAAAACGCGCGAGCACCCCGCCCCGGCGAAGGAGCGCGCCGCCCACCCGAGAGAGCGGCGCGTGGGGAAGGCTCAGCTCAGGGAAGATCCCGGCGAGACGCCCAGTGAACCAGAGGAGCATCGCCAAGGCCAAGGCCTGCCCGGTCCACGCCGGGCCCGGCATCCCTTGGCCCACGGCGCCCGCCGCCGCGCCCAAGGCCGCGTAGGTCGTGAGCTTGCCGAGGTGCCAGGCCGCGGCCTCCGCCGGGCGCCCGCTGGCGGACACCGCGAAGCCGCCACACATCCCCAGACAGTGCGGCGCCCCGCTGAGCCCGGCGAGCGCCGCGCCCATCAAGGCCCCGGTCACCACGAGAACTCCAGGCTGAGCAGCTCCAGGCCCATGCGGTCGTGGTGCGTGACCACCTCCACCTCGACGCCCGCCCGCCCCGCCGACTCCAGTCGCCACGCGAGGTGGCGGGCCAGGTCGCTGACGTCTACGTCGCTCGGCGCGGTGACCACCACCGTCGCGAGTCGACCCTGGCGTGCGCGGCAAAGAGCCAGCACACGCCGGAGGATCTCATCGAGCTGGGGAAGGTTGGACTCGGACTGGAGCAAGCTCCCTCCATCGGCCTTGAGACGCGCTCACCCGGGTCAGGGCGAGGCGGGACGAAGGGGGACATGCAACTCTTGTGCCATCACGATCTGGCCCCGTCACGCGGCTTTCTCTCGGGATCTGGGGCAAATCACACAGCGCGTTGTGGGTTCCCCCACAGCCGACGCCCCGGGGCCTCTCGCGCGGGGTGGCGCGGCGAGAGCCCCCCCTCGCCCGCGCGCC
>JBEAVX010000845.1:0-3552 GCA_041160755.1 Pseudomonadota bacterium | reverse complement strand
AATCTTCCTGGTCTTCTCGGTGTTTGCCGTGTTGTGAAGGAGCGGTCACGGGCCGTCTTCATCGTGGCCTGTGATGAGCGCCTGGAGGCTGGTGGCGGTAAACAGCCCGTCGATGATGCGGTCCAAGGTGTGGAGCTCGGCGGTGGACAGGCGGTCGGTGACACCCTCAGGCAGTGGCCCGAAGCGTTGGGTGAGGAGCCTGATGGCGAGCTGCTGTTTGGTGAGGAGCTCACCTTCTTGCCTTCCCTCCAGCCGACCTTCTTGCCTTCCCTCTATCCTTCCCTCCAGCCGACCTTCCTGTCGAAGACGTTCAGCAGCGGACATGAGGGCCTCCTGGTCTTTGGGGTGGACGATGGCGGTGAGCTTCGTCTTGAGCTCCGGGGGGAGCTCAGGGTCGGTGACCTCATAAATGTACCGCAAGGTCGTGGCCATCGTCGAGGCGCCATGCCGCCGGTACCCTTCGGACCAGAGGTCGACGCGGCGGTCGAGGGTGCGCCAGAGGTTCTCTTCGTGGGCGTTTCGCATCAGCAGCAGGCCGAGCTTGCCCGCGCCTTGGCCGGGGATGTTGTCTTCGTCACGCTCGACGAGGTCGATGAGGTGGAGGCACAGCTCGGGCAGGTGGGGCGTGAGGTAGGGCAAGGCCTCGGCGGGCGCGTCGTAGAGCTCACTCAGCGCCCGGGCGACGCTCCAGGGGCGCGGGCCGTGGAAGATGATCACGGTCAAGGCGACGGGGAGCTTGTGATCGGGCCGTGGGGTCGTGCTCCAGACGTCCATGACGTACCGCAAGGCGCGCAGGGGCATGGTGGGGTCGGCGGTGGACTGGTGCTCTAAGAGCAGACGAAGCGCGAGGTGCCCGCCAGCGCGCCACGGGACGGAGAAGCGCAGATCGCTCAGCCCGACGGTGAGCGTCTCCCGCACGACCTCGGTGGGGAGCGGCTGGAGGCCGTCGAGGTCGAGCTGGCGTATCACCTCGGGATGGAGGAGATCACGCAAGAGGTGGGTCAGCTCAGCGGTGTCGCTGAACAGGCGCTTGAAGAAGGCGTCGTGTGGGTTGCCCATGGCCCACGGGGCTTAGCCCAGCGATAGGCCCAAATGTGACCGGGGGATCGCGGAGGCGCGGATCGGAGGGGCAGTGCGCGCGACGAGGCGCTGCTCCTCCGCGCTGAGTCCCCAGGCGGCGTCTACCCCGTCGGCGTGGGGCCGGGGGATCGGCAGCCGCCGCATGATCGCGCGCTTGAGCCGCAGCACCTCGTCCTTCCCGCGCTGGGCCCGGTGCCACAGCCACCACCAGCTCAAGGGATGCTGAATCGCCGCGAGCACCCAGGGATCGGCGCCCGGCCAGGCGAAGCAGGTGTCGCCGGGGATCAGGCCCCCCGGGTCGAGGCGAAAGCTCGGGCGCCAGGCGAGATCGGGCCAGAGGAGCTTGGGTCCGATGAGCGAGGTCCAGGCCCCGGTGCGGCGCAGCTCCCACCAGTACGCGCCTTGGTCGGATCGTGCGCGGAGGGCGGCCTCTAACGGCGCGAGGCGCGCCCAGGCCCCGGGGTAGGCGCTGGCGAAGAGGGCGCGGGCCTCGGCCTCGGGGCGCCCGGTCCAAGGCCAGGGGTGCTCTTGGGAGGATCGGATCGCCAAGAGCTGTCGGGGAGGGGGTCCGGCGCGGCCCAGATCCTCTCCTCGGGCGAACGGCACGAGCAGCGCCGCCGAGGCCGGGCATTCCTGGGTGAGGGCGGTCGCCTCGTCCTCACTCAGCACAAAGGCCCGGTTGAGCCCGGTCTTGACGCCATACAGCGGCTCGCCCCAGGTGGCGAGGGGCTGGCCGTCGCGCTCCATGCGGTCGAGCAGCGCCTCGACGGCCGCCTCGCCGAGGCCCCACGGCCCCGGGCCGAGGGACGCCCGGGCGACGGCGGTGGTCTGCAGATCGCCGAGGGTGTGTAAGCGCGCCTGGCCATGAACGCGCTGGACCTCGGCGGTGGTGGGCGGCGCCTGATGCACGCTTGGCCGCCTCGCGACGAGCAGGCAAGGGAAGGCGTCGGTCTCACCGAACAGCGGCGCGTGGCCGAGATCAAGCACGGTCTCAACCCAGGCGGCGTCGTGGAGCAAGGCGCGCAGCGGCGCCCCAGCCGGGGCCCGCAGCCACTTGTTGGGCAAGATCAACGCGAGGCGGCCCCCAGGGCGCAAGAGCGTGAGGGCGCGCTCCACAAAACACGCGCTGAGGTCTCCTTGGCCGTGGGCGGCGGCGTGGGTTCGGCGCAGCGCCGCCGCGCCGGGGTGCCGCGCGAGGCGCCCGAAGGGTGGGTTGCCGAGGACCACGTCGAAGCCGGGGAGGGAGAGGTCTAGGGCCAAGGCGTCTCGCGCATGAAGCTGGGGCGCGGCGCCGAGGGCGTGAAGGGCGCGCTCCGCCAAGGCCAAGGCCTCGGGGTTCAGATCGAGCCCCCAGAGCGCGCGTCGTTGGAGCTGGCCGAGCCCCTCGTGATCCTCCGCGCCGCCCCGCCGGGTGATCTCCTCCTCGGCCTCGTCCCAAGCCGCCTTGAGCGTCCGCCAGGCCTCGACGAGCAGCGCCCCGGCGCCGCAGGCCGGATCGAGGACGGTGATCTCCTGGAGCGCCGCGCGGCGCGCCTCCCAGGCCGATCGTGGGGCGTCTCGACCCGGCCGTGACGCCTCCAACGTCGGACCCAACCCCCGCCGCACGAGCTCCGCCGCCAGCGGCGCCGGGGTGTAGTACGCCCCCTCGGCGTGCCGCCGCGACCGACCCCGCCGCGATGGCGTCGTGTCCAACGCCGCCTGGAGGGCCTCGGCGTCGCTCTGCGCGCGCCTCACGGCAGCGGCGTCACCACGACCGCGGTGGCCTCACACGGCGCCGGGCCGTGGTTCAACAAGATGTGCCAGTCGGTGGCCTGGCGCACCTCCTCCCGGGTCGTCTCCCGCAGGGGGTGCAGCTCCAAGGTCTCGCCCTTAAACGGCTGAGACGACTCGTAGGTGGCGATCACCTGGCCGTCGAGCACATAGAGCATCACCCCGGCCTTGGCGTCCTCCACCCGCTTGAGCGCGTGGGGTTGAAGCTCGACGGCGGTGTAGGGGTGGCCGGTGACGTCGAGCTGAAACCAGGTGTCGGTCACGTCGTCGTGGGTGGCCAAAGGCTCCCCTTGGGGGCTGTCTTTGATGGACGTGGCGGCGTACACCGAGAACGAGGCCGGGGCCGTGAGCAGCCGGGGGACAGCGGTGAGGTCGTCCTCTAAGCCGGGCAGCACGGCGCGGATCGTGACCTCTCCGGGGCCGGGGGTCACGGAGAGCTCGCCCAGGCCGATGGTCTCCGCCCGGGCGCGGCTCAGCGCGGCGAACTCTTCAGCGCACTCGGCCTGAAAGCGGATCTCGGCGCGCGCACCTCCGGCCTTGGCCACGTCCCGGGTCGCCAGCATCAAGGCGCCCATCGCGGCGAAGAGCACGATCCCGATCACGAAGGGCGCCGCCACGAAGGCGACGCGGAACATCGAGAGCTGGGCGTCTGGGGCAGGGGAGGCGGGCGGAGGAGGGCTCGTGGGCGGGTCAGCGGACATA
>JBEAVX010000842.1:0-11217 GCA_041160755.1 Pseudomonadota bacterium | reverse complement strand
GGGTGAAGGACTGCTCGATCTGGGCGATGGACGGCATGAGTAGAATGCTCCTAGGGCCGCGCGCTGAAGGCAGGCGCAGCAGACAGGGCCAAGTAACGAAGTGAGGTCAGGTGAGCAAGCTCAGTCCGCGCCCTCGGGGAGGAGATCGGGTCGGCGCGCCCGCGTGCGGGCCCTGGACTGGGCGAGCCGCCAACGCTCAATCTCCGCGTGATGCCCAGAGAGCAGGATCTCCGGGACCTCCATGCCCTCGTACTCCCGCGGCCGGGTGTACTGGGGATACTCGATGAGCCCGTTGGAGAAGGACTCATCCGCGCTCGACGCCTCGTTGCCGAGCACGCCGGGCACCAGCCGGGCGACGGCCTCGATGATCACCAAGGCCGCCAGCTCTCCGCCGGTGAGCACATAGTCCCCGATCGAGAGCTCCTCATCGACGAGCTGCTCGATCCGGGCGTCGATGCCCTCGTAGTGGCCGCAGACGAAGATGAGCTGGGGCAAGGCCGAGAGCCGCTTGGCGTGGGCCTGGTTAAAGCGCACGCCGCCGGGGCTCATGAGGATCACCCGGGCGCCCTCGGCGGAGACGCTCTTGATGGCGTCGTGAACGACGTCCACCCGCATCACCATGCCCGCGCCGCCGCCGTAGGGGCTGTCATCGACCTGCCGATAACGGCCCCGCCCGAACGCGCGGATCTCATGGACCTGGGCTTGGATCAGCCCGGCCTTTTGAGCCCGCCCCAAGATGCTGTGCTCAAGCGGTGAGCGCACCAACTCGGGGTGCAGCGTCAGGAGGTCGAAGCGCATCGATCGGCGACCGTGACCTGCCCGGCGGGCACATCGACGTTGAGCACATAGGCCGCGACCGCGGGGATAAACCGCTCCTCGACGCCGTCATGCACCACCCACACGTCTACCTCACCGGCGTCTTGGATCTCGGTGACGCGCCCGAGGGCCTGGCCCGAGGCGGTGGTCACGGCGAGGCCGATGAGATCGCGGTGGTAATACTCGCCGGGAGGCGCCGGCGGGAGCTGCGAGGGGTGAATGGCGATCTTCCAGTCCCGCAGCGCGGCGGCGGCGTCACGGTCGGTGACCCCGTCGATGCGACACAGCACCCGACCACCGGCGCCGGAGCGCGCGATGACCTTCGCCTCTCGACGCTCCCCTTGCGGGGAGGTCAAGCTCACCAACCGCGAGACCCGAAGCAGCTCGGACTCACGGTTGTAGAGGTGGACACGAACCTCGCCGGTCACTCCGAAGATGCCGACGATGTGGCCGAGGGGGACCTCCTCCGTGGAGGCCTCACTCTTCGCCGCTGGACTCCGATCCGCCATCCATCAGCTCCAAGATCGCCTTACGACGACCGGACGCGGCAGAGACGACCGCCTTGAGGTGACGCAAGGTCTCGCCGCCTTCGCCACGCACCAGCTCGACGTCGTCGGGGTGAACGACGAGCTCAAGCATGATGGTGGACTCGCCCTCGACCTTGTTCACGAGAACGTGATCGGGGCTGTCGACGAGCCCCTTCACGATGTAGGAGACCAGCTCTTCGACGGCCATGATCAGGCCTTCGCGCTGTCAGCCGCGTTGGCCTTGCGGGCGCGGGAGATCAGGTTCGCGACGGTGTCGCTGGGCTGGGCGCCGACGCTCAGCCAGTAGTCAACGCGGGAGAGGTCCAGCGTGACGACGATGGGGTTGGACTTGGGATCGTAGAAGCCGAGCTTCTCGATGAACCGCCCGTTGCGGGGGCTGCGAGAGTCAGAGGCGACGACACGATAGAACGGGTTCTTCTTCGCACCAAGACGGGCGAGGCGCAGGCGGACCATTCGATGAACCTCAGGGCTTCTGCGGGGACGCAGGCGTAGAGCGTGAAACAGGGACGCGGACTATCCGAGGAAGGTCGGGACGTCAAGCGGAGGGGCGGGGTCAGAGGGGGATGTTGCCGTGCTTCTTCGGCGGGTTGCTGTCGCGCTTGTTCTCTAAGCTGTTGAAGGCGTCGATGAGCCGCGCGCGGGTGTCGCGGGGGAGGATCACCTCGTCCACATAGCCCAAGGAGGCGGCCTGGTAGGGGTTCGCGAACTTCTCGCGGTACTCCTGGGTCAGCTCGGCCTTCTTGGCGACGGGGTCGGCGGCCTGGGCCAGCTCGCGGCGGTAGATGATGTTCACCGCGCCGTCGGGGCCCATCACGGCGATCTCGGCGGTGGGGTACGCGAAGTTGAAGTCGGCGCGTAGGTGTTTGGAGTTCATCACGCAGTAGGCGCCGCCGTAGGCTTTGCGGGTGATGAGGGTGATCTTCGGCACCGTGGCCTCAGCGAAGGCGTAGAGCAGCTTCGCGCCGTGGCGGATGATGCCGCCGAACTCTTGTTGGGTGCCGGGCAAGAAGCCGGGGACGTCCTCCAAGACGAGCAGCGGGGTGTTGAAGGCGTCGCAGAAGCGCACAAAACGCGCGGCCTTGTCGCTGGCGTTGATGTCGAGCGCCCCGGCGGAGTCGGCGGGCTGGTTGGCGACGACGCCGATGGAGCGACCGCCCAAGCGCAGATAGCCGATGACGACGTTGCGGGCGTAGTCGCTCTGGACCTCGACGAAGTGGTGATCGTCGGCGATCTCGGTGATCAGGTCCTTGATGTCGTAGGGCTTGTTCGCGTTGACCGGGACGAGCTCGTCGAGGCTCGGGCAGAGGCGATCGGCGGCGTCGTCGGTCTTGCGGCGGGGGGCCTCCTCCATGTTGTTCTGAGGCATAAAGGAGAGCAGCTCCCGCAGAAGCGCCAGACAGGCCGCCTCATCCGGCACGGCGAAGTGCGCCACGCCGCTCTTCGTGGCGTGGGCCCGGGCGCCGCCGAGCTCCTCTTTGGTGACGTCCTCGTGGTTCACCGTCTTGATGACGTCGGGGCCGGTCACGAACATGTAGGAGGTCTTCTCGACCATGATGATGAAGTCGGTGATCGCCGGGGAGTACACCGCGCCGCCCGCGCAGGGGCCCATGATCGCGCTGAGCTGGGGCACGACGCCGGAGCTGAGCGTGTTGCGCAAGAAGATGTCGGCGTAGCCCGCCAGCGAGGAGACGCCCTCTTGGATGCGGGCGCCGCCGGAGTCGTTCAGGCCGATGACCGGCGCCCCGTTTTTTACCGCCATGTCCATGATCTTGCAGATCTTCTGGGCGTAGGCGCCGGAGAGTGAGCCGCCGATGACGGTGAAGTCTTGGGCGAAGACGTAGACCAGGCGGCCGTCGATGCGGCCATAGCCCGTGATGACGCCGTCGCCGGGGACGCTCTCGACCTTAAAGTCGGTGCAGCGGTGGGTGACGAAGCGGTCGAGCTCGTGGAACGAGCCGGGGTCTAAGAGCGCGTCCACACGCTCCCGCGCGGTCATTCGACCGCCCTCGCGCTGCTTCGCGCCGCGCTCGGCGCCACCGCCGACGAGGGCGGCCTGGTTGAGATCATCGAGGCGCTTCAGAAGCTTGGAACGGTCCACCGTGGGCTCCGCGAGGGGGGTCAGGAGAGCGCGACTTAACCCAGAAGATGCAGATTCGCTTGAGACGCGGGCGAAGCGCGGCTAACCTCAGCACAGGCCGATTCACCCTCTGAGGCACCCCCATGCGCGCACTGCTGGTCCTGACCGCTCCTTCCCTGCTCTTCGTCGCTGGCTGCAAAGGCGAGGACGGCGACGACGGCACCACAGAGACCGGCGAGACGGCCGAGCCGATCGTGTATGAGGAGGGCTGCATCCTCGTGGACGGCGGCCAAGGATTCGCGTACCTCGCGGACGCCTACACCGTCGTCCCCGAAGGCGGCGAGATCACCTTGTGCGAGGGCACCCTCGACGAGACCTTGGTGATCACCAAGTCGGTCAAGATCGTCGGCCCCGGGCAAGAGGCGCTGATCTGGAACGCCCCGGTCAACCAGGCCGCGATTCAGGTGCAAGGCGCCGCCCAGGTCGAGATCAGCGGCGTGAGCTTCACGTCTACCCGCAACGCCGTCGAGATCGAGGGCGCCTCGGGCGTCACGCTCCGCGACGTGGCCTTCGGCAGCGTCGGCAACACGGCGATCAAGGTCCTCGACAGCGACGACGTGGTCGTTGAGAACGCCACCTTCACCGCCCCGGCCTACGGCGGCGTGTCCGTCGAGGGCGGCTCGGCGACGGTGCGCGGCTCGGTCTTCGAGTCTCCCGTCGGCTTCGGCGTGTACGCCCAGGACGGCGCCAACGTCACCGTGGAGTCGAGCACGATCACCGGCACGGTCTACACCAACGCCGACGAGGGCCTCATCGACGGCTTCGCCCTGTGGGCGGTGGGCGGCGCCACCCTCACCACGAACGGCAACACGCTCACCGACAACGTCGTGCACGTCTGGGGGGATGACGCCGACGTGTCGCTCAGCGGCGACGTGCTCACCGGGGGCTTCTACGGCGTCGTGCACACCGTCGGCGCGTTCTCCATCGACGGCTCGACGGTGCAGGACGCCTACTGGACGGCCCTGCGGATCATCACCCCGGACGACATCTCGATCTCCAACACGGAGATCGTGGGCACGCCGGAGCTCGTCGCCGCGGACGCCTACAACTTCACGAACTACATCGGCGGCGGCGCCACCTTGGCCACCGACGGCACGATCACGATGAGCGACGTGAACGTCACCGGGTACAACGCCCTGGGCATGATCATCTTGGGCTACAACGACGCGCCCACCGTCGTCGCGGAGCGCCTGAACATCGTCAACCCCGGGCGTTACGGCCTGCGGATGCACGGCGCCGACGCCACCTTGACCGACGTGTCGGTGATCGACATGCGCCTCGTAGACGACCCCGCCACGGTGAACACCTCGGGCAACTACAACACGGGCTTCGCGGTGAGCTTGTGGGAGTGCAACACCCGCTGGACGGGCGGCGCGGTGACCGGCTCCGAGCTCATCGGGATGATCAACTTCGCGGGCTCGCTGCAGATCTCGGGCACCACCCACGGCGATCACGGCGCCTTCGGCCTGTGGAACTACGAGGGCACGGCCTACGTGAGCGGCGCCACGTTCACCGACAGCCCGTCGGACGGCGGCATCGCCAACTACACCGGCTCGCTCACGCTGGACTCCAGCACCTTCATCGACAACGTCGCGACCTACACCTACGAGTACAGCTACGACGACGGCAACGGCGGCACGGTCACCTACGCCTACGAGTACAGCCACCAGTCCCAAGACGTGATCTGCTACTCCGCCACGTCCTGTGAGCTGACCAACAACACCTTCTCCAACGGCTCGGCGGGGGTGCAGATCAGCTACAGCGCCAACGTGCTCATCGAGGGCAACACCTGGACGGACTACCAGCGTTACCCGATCTACCTCTACTCCCAGACCGACCCGGTGGAGCTGAAAGACAACACCCTCACGAACACCGGCTACTACGCGATCTACTGTTACAGCGGCGCCGTAGAGGCCGAGGGGCTGATCATCGACGGCATCGTCTCGTCGATGAGCGAGGTGAAGTACTACACCGACGGCGTCGAGACCGGCGGCTACACCTACTCCAGCTCCGGCCAGGCGCTCTACCTGAGCAACTGCTCGCTCGCCATGCGGGACAGCGAGATCACCGGGGCGAAGTACCACGCGATGTACGCCTATGACTCCGCGATCGAGCTGATCGACGTCGCGGTGCGTGACGGCTCATCAGCGGGGACGAGCTCCTACGGCACCCTGCGCGCCCAGTGGTACGCCACCCAGCCGAGCTTCTACGCCGCGGGCCTCGACGTCTCGGGCACCACCTACGGCGACGGCCTGCAGCTCTACGGCGCCGGCCTGGGCGGCGTGGTGGAGCTCTCCGACCTCAAGCTCTCCGACAACCAAGGGCGCGGGCTGCTGATCCAGGGCTTGCCCGGCGCGAGCCTCTCGGACGTGACCGCCACGGGCAACGGCAGCGACGGCGCCTTCTTGGAGGCGACGTCTGGCGAGCTGTTCGGCGAGAACACCTTCTCCTCCAACGGCCGTTATGGCCTCTATGTGGACGGTCGCCTGGACTACGACGGCGACGGCTTCACCATCGGCGAGGGCGACTGTGACGACACCTCCGCCAGCCGTTACCCCGGGGCGACGGAGCTCTCCAACCGTCGGGACGATGACTGCGACGGGATCGCCGACGCGGGCACCGACACCACGGACTACGACGGCGACGGCTACAGCGCCGCGACGGGTGACTGCGACGACACGACCTCGGCCACGGCGCCCGGCGGCGCCGAGAACACCCTCGGCGTAGACAACGACTGCGACGGCCTCGCTGATGAGGGCGTTGACGGCACCTTGGAGATCATCGGCGTCACCGCGTCGAACAACAAGTCCGACGGCGTCTCTCTGCTGCGGACCGAGGCCACCCTCAACGACGGCGTGATGAGCGACAACCTGGGCTGGGGGCTCGCCTGCGCGAACGGCGATGAGCTCGGCGGGAGCTGCGACGTCACCACGTCAGGCAACACCTCCGGCGGGTCGAGCTGCGACGTCTGCGAGTGAGCGGCCGCTTGGGGCCTCGACGCTCAGCCGAGGCCCTCCACGGTGAGGATCAGCCGCGCGCCGCCCTTCGGGACGCCCGGGGAGCGGTGAACGGCCGCGTCGTGCCCATGGTCTGAGGCGCTCGCCCCCTTAAACAGCCCAACCCAGCCGGGAGAGAGGCGGTGGTCGGGGGCGAGCTCAGGAGAGAGCCCGAGGATCCGGGGGGAGGGCGACCGTTCGACCCCGTCGACCACCTCCAACCACTCGGTCCCCGGGCCAAGGTAGGTGCAGATGAGGCGGACCCTCAGCCGGTCTACGTGCCACTTGGGGCACATCGTCCCCTCCAGCACACGAAGACGGAGGCCGAGGACGTGGTCGCCGGTCAAATCCGCGAAGATCTGGGTGAGCTCCTGAATGTCGGCCAGGAGCGCCGCGCGCCCCGGGTTGGCCTCACCAGGAAGGTCGAGGGGCGCCGCGAGCGGCTCGCCCGCGCGCACGGTGCAGGCGCGCTCGAAGGTCCGGTGCTCCGCGACGAGCCGCGCCGCGGCCTCGCTGAGGGCGACGGGCAGGGCGCGCCGCCAAGCCACGACCCGCACGCCGGGGGTGTAGATGGCGCTGAGACCGACGATCTCGTCCGTGAAGACGCTTGGGCGGAGAATGTGGGGGTCGGGAGCGTTCATGGAGACATCTCTATTGTTACTGCATATAAAATGCAATAACGATTTAACAACAACATGGCGGGTGTGCGTGTCCCTCCCCCCAGCGCGCGCCGGGCGCGCTACATTCAAGGCATGCCGGACGTCGGACGGAGTAGAGATGGACACGCTGCCCGCTGACCAGATCGAGGCCCTTCGTGAGCGCATCCGGCGCGCGGGCAAACGCGCCACGGGCTCTCGCCTCGCCGCGCTCTCTTGCCTCACCCTCGCCGCCTCACCGCTCAGCCACGGCGAGGTGATGGAGCGCCTGGAGCCCCAGGGCTGGGACCGGGCGAGCATCTTCCGCGTGCTCAACGACCTCGCCGACGCCAAGCTCCTGCGGCGCATCGACCTCGGCGACCACCTCTGGCGCTTTGAGCTCCTCGCCGATGAGCCCCACGGCCACGCCGAAGATGAGCACGCCCACTTCATGTGTGTGGGCTGCGGCGAGGTGCAGTGCCTGCCCGAGCTGAGCCTCGTGCTGCCCAAGTCCGCCCAGGTGCCGCGCTCCGTGCGTGAGGACGCCGTGCAGGTCCGCGTGTTGGGCCGCTGCGACACCTGCGCTTAGACCCAGTCCACGCCTCATTCGGCGACGACGGCCAGGATCGGTCCTGCGAGGAGCGCGCCGAGCCGCTCCGCCCCGTCGGCGTTGTAGTGACAGCATGGGTCGAGCCGGACGGCCTCTGGTGGGGTGTCGGCCCAGAGCGCCGCGACGCTCCACATCGGCACGTTCTGGGCGTCAAGGGCGGCCTGAACGCGCTGGTAGCTCTCCGCTGGAGCGGCGGCCTGCTCAGGGAAGGGTCGATCTAAGGACGGCATCGCCAGCCACACCAAGGCCTCAGCGTGCTCATCCGCCAGACGCCGCGCCTCGCCGAGCCCCTCCGCCACGAACCAAATCCAAGGGTCTTTGAGCTGGGGGTTGTGGGTCGGCGCGAGCCCCAGGCTGAGCTGAACGTAGGCCATGCTGTGGGCGAAGAGGCCATAATGAAGGCCTCTGGGCAGGTTGAGGGGGTTCGGCGGGCCGCCATCGTCCGCGGCCAAGGTGCCCGAGTTCACGAGCAGCCCGCCGAGGTCTGTGAGCGTGTTGGGGGTGTTGTACCAGAGCTCCCAGATCAGGAGATCAGCCTTTGGACGCCCAGCGAGCTGGTGGCGCGCCAAAGGGACCTGGGTAGAGAACGTAGAGCCCGGGACGGCGATGACCTCCACGCAGACCCGCCCCGGCGTCTTGGCCGCCAAGGCGCGATAGAGCGCCGCGCCTGGACGATCCTGAGGGTCGTCAAGCCCCGCCCCGTGCACGATCGAAGATCCGACGAGCACGACGTGGAGGTCATCGGCCTGGGGCGCGCCCCCGGGGCAGCTCACCGGGTTGACGTCGGCGTCATGACTCTTCCAGGTCGTCCCCCAAGGGGTGCGCAGCAGCTCCACGCCGACGAGGGGCCCGATGAGCTGCACCCGCGGCGGCGGGTGCATGGCGCGCGCGAGGCCCTCCACGAACGTCAACGCCAGCACGCCACCAAGGGAGACCGCAAAGACGCGGCGCGCAAGCCGACTCTTGGCGAAAGAAGTGAACATCCCGACGAGTATAGGAAACGCGCAAACCCCCTGCAAGCCCATTGAAGCGGAGGCCAATCTCCGCCCGCATGACGCGCCTCGACCACAGGCCGTCCGTTGTCACCGCAGAGATCGTGACGGCGAGCGGCGCGGGTCAAGACATCGCCGAGAAAACCTCAACAAACACCGTGTTGAGCGCGACGCTGACCCCCAGCTAACTGCGACAACTTCGCGACGAAGATCAAGCCTTCGACGGCTTCCGCTGGCGAACCGCGAGCGCCTGTGGCATGAAGGAGGTCCCAGCGAGAGGTGACCGATGCGGCATGTCCTCCCACTGGTGGTCCTCGTGACCGCCTGCTCAGAGACCGACATCAAACGGATCAACGAGCCCCCTCGGGCGGTGATCTCCGCGCCTTTGGCCGACGCGCTGGTCTGGCAAGGTGAAGGGGTGTTGGTCGCCTCGGGCTTGGTCGAGGACAGCCACGACGCCGCGACGCTGCTCACGGTCACCTGGACGTTTGACGGCGAGGCCATCGACACCACGGCCAACGACGCGGGCGAGGTCTTCTTGGACATCGACCCCGACGTCTTGGCCTGGGGCGAGCACTCCCTCACGCTCACCGTCGTCGACAGCGACGGCGACATCGGCGAAGACAGCATCGAGTGGGCCGTGCGTGGCCCCGGCGGCCCGCCCGAGGTCGCCATCACCTCCCCCGGCACGGGCACGCGCTTCCCCTACGGCGAAGAGATCTACTTCCAGGGCACCGCGAGCGACCTCACCACGGACCCGCGCGACCTTGAGTTCGTCTGGATGTCGGACCTCGACGGCAACCTGAACGACGTCTACCTCGACGGCAAAGGCAACACGAACCTCTCGCCCCAGCGCTTGCGCGAGGGGGAGCACCTCATCACGCTCATCGCGACGGACACCGACGGCGAGTCGGCCATCGCGGAGATCACGGTGAAGGTCGGCGAAGAGGAGATCGAGATCATCGACGACCCCGAGGTCGGCGACCTCATCTTCTCGGAGATCATGGTCAAGCCCACCGTGGCTGAAGACGTAGACGGCGAGTGGGTCGAGCTGTACAACACCTCGGGCTACGGCGTGCAGATCAACGGCTACAGCTTCCATGATGATGACTACGACTTCTACATCATCGAAGACAGCTACGTCGTGATGCCCGGTGAGTACGTCGTGCTGTGCGCGAACGTGAACGCCTCCCAGAACGGCGGCGTGCCCTGTGACGTCGGCTTCAACCGCACCGAGATGGGCGGCGACGGCGCGATGGCCCTGGGCAACAAAGGCGACGAGGTCGTGCTCTCCTTGCCCGACGGCACCGAGATCGACTGGCTCTACTACGACGCCGACTGGTACGTCGAGGGCGTGGCCTCCGGGGTAGACCCCGACCACCTCAACGGCGAAGACAACGACCAGCTCATGTACTGGTGCCCGCAGACCACCGTCGTCTCGAAGGGCGGCGAGCCAGGCACGCCGGGCATGCGCAACGACGAGTGCTGACGCGCGGGGTTCGGCCGCTCAGCCCCCGACGCTCTTGACCCAGGCCTCATACTCCAGCACGCCCCAGCGCTGGTGAAAGGCCTCTAAGGTCGTGTTGAAGGCCTGCAGCGAGCGCTGCACCTCTTGATTGGCGACCTCGACGACGCGGTTGACCTCGTTGAGATCGGCGGCTTTGGGGCGTTTGGCCTCGATCACGGCGCAGTAGCGGGCGTAATCGTCGGTGAGCTGCTCCTCGACGAGCGCGCCGAAGGCCACGGTGGCCTCAAAGAGCGCCTTGTCCCCCCGCCAATCCCCGACGGCGCGGGCTTGAAGGAGCGGGAGCTCCAGGTCGGTCAAGGCCTGCTTGCGGGCGGCGTCACACTGGAAGTCTGGGCGCTCCGAGGCCGTCATGAAGGTGTTGAGCACGTCCACCAAGGCGTTCTGGCGGGCGAGCACATGGTTGGCGTAACGCACCCCGAACGAGACGTGCTGCTCGGCGGTGAGGCCGCTGCCCGCCGGGACGAGGTGGGGGGCCACAAAGACGGGCCCCGGGTCGAGCGACGGGACCTCGGGATAGAGCAATAAGAACTTGTGCTTCTTGGCGAAGCCGACCTGCGCGGCGCGCTGCTCGGCGAGGAGCCGCTCGCCCTCGGCGGTGAACCGCTTCACGAGCAGCTCCGCGCGATCGAGGTCGCCGTTGACCACGTCGGGCTTGGTCATCAGCGCGAAGAGCTCGGCGAGGTCGAGCTCCAAGGCGTGAATGAACCACTCGATGGGCTTGATGGTGGAGTCGATCAAGGCCGAGTCCCCCTTGTAAGGGGGGATTCGGTAGAGCTCGTCCAGGCTCCTCTTGAGCTGGACAATGGTCTGCACGCGCCAGGTCTCGAAGGCGGCGGGGTCGTTGGAGCGCATCGCGGCGCCCAAGGCCGCGGCGAGCTGCTGCCCGAGGGCGTAGTCCAGCCCGGCGATCAGATCGTTGTACTGCACCGGGGTCATGCCCGAGACGTTCACGCTG
>JBEAVX010000788.1:0-2932 GCA_041160755.1 Pseudomonadota bacterium | reverse complement strand
ATGCCGAGGCTGCGGGTGAGGCCCTCGCCGACGCCCTTGTACGCCGAGCCGACGCCGCCCGTGGCGTTGCCGGAGCTGCCGCGGTTGAGGTCGGCGTTCTGCTGGAGGCCAGGCATCCGCCGGTCGAGGGCCTCCTGCTCTTGGAGGTTTCGCTGGGCCTGGGTCAGCTCGCTGTTGAGGCGGGTGTTCTCGCCCTGGAGGGTGTTGACGCGGGTCTGGAGCGACTGGGACTGGCCCGAGGCCGTGGAGTGCGCCCCCGTCGCTTGGGTGCGCGCCGTGCGGAGCTGATCACGCTGGGCGTCGGGCAGCTCACCGGGGTTGAGGTTCTGGTCGTGCTGCGCCAAGGTGCTGAGCGACTGATCCCGCAGCCCAGCGGCCTGGGTGCGGAGCGCCTGGGGATCGGTGCCTTCGGGGGCGAGGCCGTCAGCGCGGGTGGTCGCGGCCGCCGCCTCGGTGGTGAGGCGCTCGGCCTCGGCGTTCTCTCGGGTCACGCGGCCCGCCGCCTGACGCAGCGACTTCGGGCCGACGATCGCGGAGATCGGGAAGGTCTCCGTTTGACCCCGGCCGTTGGTCACGGTCACGGTGTCGCCGTCCACGGAGATCAGGCGGCGGTTGGTCATGCCGTCCGCGCCGCCGTTGTCCGAGGTCAGGCGGATGCGGGTGTTCTCAAACGCCTTCATGTCGGTGAGCGCGCGCTGGGCCCGCTGCTTGGCCTCGTCGGCCTGGGCGCGCTGCTGCTGGGCGGTCTGGCGCAGGGGCGCGGCCTGCTCGGCGTGGGTCGCCCGGCGCTCAAGATCCGCGGCCTCGGTGTTGAGCCGATCCATCTCGTGAACACGCTGCTGCTGCTGGCGAGCGTGCTCTTGGCGGTGAGTCTGCTCCCGTTGGCGATACTCGTCGCTGTTGACGTGATCGTCGTGGGCGCGCTCGGCGTCGGCGCGGCGCTGCTGGGCCTCGGACTCGGCGGTCTGCGCGGCGCGGAGGCGCTCGTTCGCGGTCTCCAGCTCACCCTCGACGCGGCGGCGCTCGTTCTGCAGCTCACGCACCTGGCGACGGGTGCGATCTAGCTCCCGCTGGCGGCCGGTAGGCCCGTTGGGATCGGCGTCTTGGTCAGCGGACTCGCGGTTGAGGGCGTTCTGGTGCGCCTCGGCAGCGGGGATCGCGCGCTGGGACTCGACAAGAGACTCACGCACCCTGACCAGCCGGCGCTCGGTGGAGGCGATGTCCCGCTGGATGTTGGCGATCTGCTCCGCGTCTTGTTGGGGCTCGTTGCGGGCGCGCTCAAGGTCGGCGTTGAGGGTGCGGAGGCGGTTGCCGAGCTGCTCGGCGTGCTGGTTCACCTTGGCCTCAATCTGCCGCCAAGCCTCGGGGGAGAACTGCTCACGGCCAGGGCGCCCGTGGAAGAACGACGAGGTCAGCAGCTCCCGCGCGTCCCGGGCGACGTGCTCCAGATCGGTGACCGCGGTGCCGATCACCGGCATGTGGCCGATGATCCGGCGGAAGAGGCTGCGGCGCGGCGGCTCAGTGTCTACGTCGCCGGGGCGGCGCTGCGCGGGGTCGTTGGGATCTTGGCCGTTGGGCTGGCGGTTGGGGTTGTTCGGGTCTTGGTTCTGCCCGTTCTGAGGGTTCTGCCCGTTCGGCGGATGAGCGTTGGGGTTCGCCGGATCTTGGGCGGGCGGCGGCTGGTTCTGGGCCTGGCGCTGGCGCTCGGCCTCGGCCTCAGACGCGAGGCGCTGGGCGTCGGCGTCTTGGAGCTGCTGCACCCGGGTGGCCTGATCGGCGCCGGCCTGGCCTTGGGGGCTGCGGTTGGCGATGCCGTCGTTCACCCGGCGCTCGGTGCCCGCGCGCAGCCGGTTGTTGAGGCTCCCGGCGGTGGAGTCCGCGGCCTTCGCCCCGGCCTTGTCGCCGAAGGTGCTCGCGTCAGCGCCGAGGAGCTGAAGCTGGGCGGCGTACTGGTCGGTGGGCACCATAAACGCGGCGGCGGTGCGGAAGATCGTGGTGAGCACGGAGAGCGCGCGCACCACGGCGGCCAAGATGTTGTTCACCCGGCCCAAGAGGTTGCCCGCGCGGCAGAGCCAACCACCGGCGGTGATGAGCGGCGCGCCGATGCCCGCGAGCCAGACCAAGGCGAGGCCGAAGATGATGAGCAGGCCGCCGACGACGTAGCACAGCGCCGAGAGCGTGCCGCAGATCGTCGCCAGCATGTCGAGGAAGTCGCGCAGGCTGCCGAAGAGATCGGCGGCGAAGGCGCAGAACAGGCCGACGTTGTCCGTGGTGGTCGCCCCGGAGCCCATGCGGTTCCAGGAGTCGCCCATGCGGCTCAACGAGCCTTGGGTGGGCTGGCCGTTCGCGTCCTTCCCGCCGAAGACGGCGGTGAACTGATCGCCACCCCAGGCGCCCGCCGTCCACGGGGGGTTCTGGGCGAGGCCGATGAGCGGCCCGATCATCGGGGTGCCGAGCTTGCCCCCGGAGAGCGACTTGAGGCCCTGGTCTGCGGCCCAGCCGATGTTGTCCCAGACGAGCGTGTCGACGGCCTGGTCGGTGAAGCTGGAGACGAACGACCCGCCGAAGTTGTCGAACAAGGTCTCCATGATCTGCGGCGTGCGGCTCGACTTAATGCCGGGCGTGTTCTCCGAGAACGCGCGCTGGTAGTCGAGCTGGTCGACGATGGCGCTGACCTGCTCGTCGCTGATGCCCTTCATGCTCTCGAAGGACTGAATCGGGGGCAAGGTCTCGGGCACCGAGGCGTCGAGCTGGGCGGCGATGGCCGGGTCTACCCCAGCGTTGGGGGCGGCGACCTCGGGGCCGGTGCCCGGGGTGACCTCGCCGTTCTCGTTCTTGGCGACCTCTTCAGCGACGACGGCGGCGTTCTGCTCGGCCTCGTTCGCCTGGTTCTTCGCGTCCCCGGCCTGGGGCTCGGGCTTGGCGTCGGCCT
>JBEAVX010000777.1:0-18817 GCA_041160755.1 Pseudomonadota bacterium | reverse complement strand
GAGCGTGCCGAGGCCGCATCGCCTCGTGAGGCGGGGGTCGCGCCAAGGTGGGGCAGGGGAGCGCCTCGCCTCGGGGCGGCCTGGGCCAGACGGGGGCAGCGCCGGAGGGGGACGCGGGCCGTAGTTGACAGGCCCTTGTTTGAGTTCCAGATCAACCCCTGGTCGCTTGGTCACACCGCCAAGCGTTACCGATGGATCTCAGGCATTTACGAATTTGCGTGTCCGCCATGCTCCCTGGCACGCTCCTTGCGTTTGTGGGCAGCGTCACCCACACACCAGGACTTCAACATGGCCACCACGGTCATGGCGGGCGCGGTGGAGGGCGTGGACGGGGTCGAGGTTCAGGTCGAGGTAGACCTGGTTCGTCGGCTCCCCCGCGTCACCGTCGTCGGCTTGCCTGCGAGCGCGGTCAAAGAGAGCACAGAGCGAGTTCGCAGCGCGATCCTCGCCTCTGGGCTCGACTTTCCCAAGCAGCGCGTCACCATCAACCTCGCCCCCGCCGACGTGAAGAAGGACGGCACGGCGTTTGACCTCCCCATCGCGCTCGGCATCCTCGCCGCGGCGGGGGTCGTGCCCGAGGGATCGCTCGTGGGCGTCATGGCCGTCGGCGAGCTCTCGCTGAGCGGCGCCCTGCGCGACGTGCCCGGCGCCTTGCCCTTGGCGCTCCTCGCCCGGCAGCGCGGCGCGCGGGCGCTGATCCTCCCCGAGTCCTGCGCGGGCCAAGGCGCCGTCGTTCCTGGGCTCAACGTGCTCGCGGCGACAAATCTGGCCGACGTGGTCGATTGGCTCAACGGCAAGAGCACGCTCAAGAAGGCCAACTTCGTCGCCGCGCCGACGCCCGAATCCTACGACGACCTCGCCGACGTGCGCGGCCAGGCCCTCGCCCGGCGCGCCTTGGAGATCGCCGCCGCCGGGGGGCACAACCTCTTGCTCATCGGGGCCCCGGGCTCGGGCAAGACGATGTTGGCCTCGCGCCTGCCCGGGCTGTTGCCGCCGATGACCTTCGAGGAGGCCATCGAGACCACCCGAGTTCACTCCGTCGCGGGCCTGCTCCCTGAGAAAGTGGGGATCTTGGAGCAGCGCCCGTTTCGGAGCCCCCACCACTCCATCTCCCCGGCGGGGCTCTTGGGCGGCGCGAGCCTGAGGCCCGGCGAGCTCTCCTTGGCCCACCACGGCGTGCTCTTCTTGGATGAGCTGCCCGAGTTCAGCCGGGGCACCCTGGAGCAGCTCCGCAGCCCCCTGGAGCGCCGCGAGGTGGTCATCGCCCGCAGCGCCGGCGCGGTCACCTTGCCCGCGTCCTGTATGCTCGTCGCGGCGGCCAACCCCTGCGAGTGTGGCTTCTGGGGGCACCCGAACAAGCCCTGCCGCTGCGGAGAGTCTGCGCTTCGGCGCTACCGGCAGCGGCTCAGCGGCCCCCTGCTCGACCGCCTCGACCTCTGCGTGCGGGTCGATCCCGTCGAGACCGAGGAGATGTTCTCCGATCGCCGCCGCGAGTCGAGCGCCGAGGTGCGCACCCGAGTCGTCGCCGCGCGCCGGGCCCAGACCGAGCGCTACAAGGCGCTGCCCATCTTCAACAACGCCATGCTCGACGGCCCGGCCTGCCGCGAGGCCGCCCAGACGACCCCGGCGGGGATGCGGCTGCTTCGGGACTCGATGGAGCGGCTCAGCCTCTCCGCCCGGGCCTGCGACCGGGTGCTCAAGGTCGCCCGCACCATCGCCGATCTCGACGGCGTGGCCCGGGTAGACCTGGAGCACGTCGCCGAGGCCGCCGCCTTCCGTGGCCAAGACACCGACAGCGCCCAGGCGGGCATATGAGCCCCCGCGCCTTGGGCCTCACCTTCGCCACGATCTGGACGGCCTGCGTCGTGGACCAGATCGACGGCGACGTCGCCGCCATCGAGCTCGCCGAGTCCCAGCTCATCACTCTGCCGCTGCGCTGCCTGCCCCCGGCGCCCCACGAAGGGGAGCGCCTGGAGGCCCGCCGGGTGCTCCCCGACGACGCCGCGCCGCCTGCGCCCGATTGCCTCTACCAGCTCCGTCGCCCGCGCGGTGACGGCCCCCCGACGGCGGCCCTCGCGCCGTCCCTTCGTGACCCAACCAACAACACCCACAACCCAAGACAACGGAGACAGCCATGATGACCCAGACGACCCACCACCCCGACCAGCTCAAGGCCCTCGACGCGGCGCTCAACTCGCTGCACAAGCAGTACGGCCCCGGCGCGGTGATGCGCCTCGACGGCAGCATCGCCGAGCAGGTCGGCGTGCCCATCTCGACGGGCTCGTTGAGCCTCGCCATCGCGCTCGGAATCGGCGGGCTGCCCCGGGGGCGCATGGTCGAGATCTACGGCCCCGAGGCCAGCGGCAAGACGACCCTCGCCCTGCACGCCATCGCCTCGGTGCAGGCCCAGGGCGGCATCGCCGCGATCATCGACGCCGAGCACGCCCTCGATCCCAAGTACGCCGCGCACCTCGGCGTGCGCCTCGACCAGCTCCTCGTCTCCCAGCCCGACTCCGGTGAGCAGGGCCTGGAGATCGCCGAGCAGATGTGCCGCTCCGGCGCCGTGGACCTCATCGTCATCGACTCCGTGGCGGCCTTGGTGCCCGAGGTCGAGCTAGAGGGCCAGATGGGCGATCAGCAGGTGGGGCTCCAGGCCCGCATGATGTCCAAGGCCCTGCGGAAGCTCACCGGCGTCGTGTCTCGCACCCGCTGCACGGTGATCTTCATCAACCAGCTCCGCCAGAAGATCGGCGTGGTCTTCGGCCCCTCTGAGGTGACGACGGGCGGCAACGCCCTGAAGTACTACGCCTCGGTGCGCATCGAGGTCCGTCGTGGCGCCAGCATCAAGGTCGGCGACAAGGTCATGGGCGCGAAGACCAACGCCAAGGTGGTGAAGAACAAGCTCGCCGCGCCCTTCCGCAACGGGGAGTTTGACCTGCTCTACGGCGAGGGCGTCGATCGCCTCGGCGAGCTGGTGGATCTCGGCGAGTCCCACGGCGTCGTGCAGCGGGCGGGGGCCTGGTACGCCTTCGGAGACGAGCGCCTCGGCCAAGGCCGAGACAAGGCCCGGGCGACCTTGGCCGAGAACGACGTGCTGCGGGACCGCATCGAGCAGCTCGTGAAGAGCGCCTCAGGGGTGCCCAGCCTCTGCGACGAGGTGAGCTGAGCCCATCCCAACCCCCCGATAAGCGTGGCCGTGGGCCCCAAAAAACCAATGTGTGGACCCGGGAGGTGGCGACCAGACCCGGACCCACGGCCACGTTTTCGCCCCACCGCCGAGCTCGGCGCGTGGGGCGCCTTCGTCTTCGCGCTTGCGGTCCTCAGAGCGCGCGGCTATCCGCAGACTCCCGGAGGTCTCGTGGAAGAGCGTCAGGTCGGTGCGCATGAGGTGGTGCTTCACGGCGCGGAGGGTCCGCTCGTCGCGCTCGTCAGCGGGCCGCCGTTTGGCGCCGCGCTGTTTCGGGAGGTCCAGCGCCGCCTCGCCCCACGCCGCACCGCCGCGATCACCTTACGCGCCCCCGACGCCCAAGATCTCCCCGCCTTGAGCGCGGCGCTCGCCGCCCTGCTCACCGAGCTCGGCGCCCGGCACCTCGTGGCCCATGGCCTCGCCGTGCCCGTCGCGCTCGGCCTGCCCGATGGCCTCCTCGATGGCCTCACGCTCAGCAACGGCCCGATCACCCGGGTCGATCCCGTCGCCCGCGCCCTCGGCGCGCTGGGCGGGGCCGGGGCCACACGCGCCGCGCTCACCACGCTCTTGCGCCCGCGCCCCTTGAACGCCTGGCTGGCCTCGTCCTTGGGCCTGCGGCGCGCGGTCGTGAACCCCTACACGATGGAGCGCGACATCGTTGCCCTGGTCACCTCGGCCTGGACCTCCGACGCGCCCGCCCGCCTCGCCGCGGCCCGCTGGTTCGCCGCCCTCGGCGGCCCACTTCCCGCTCGTGCCCCCAGAACATCGTCCCTCACGCTGATCTGGGGAGATCACGACCCCCTCTACCCCTTCGCCCAGGCCGAGGCGACCCTCGCCTTCGCCCCCGACGCGCGGCTCCACCGCATCCCCGGCGGTCAACATCTCCACCCCGAGGAGCGCCCGTGGGAGCTCGCCGACCTGCTCACGGCGACGGCCTTGCGCACCTGAGCCTCAAACCGCGACTTTTTTGTCGCGATTCGGGCGATTGAGGGGGTGAGGAGGGGGGTGATCCTCGTCATGCGGGTAGGTTCAAGCGTCATTATCGAGCGATAACAGCGCGTGGCACACGGATTGCATTGTGGGCGGCGGAGACGCTGATTGGTCCGGCGGAAAGCCCCCCCGAACGCCTCACCGATCGCACAAGAGCCCCGGTCCTTTTGGACCGGGGTCTTTTGTCTCTGGGGTTCACCTCAGCCACTCGTCGCGCGCCGCGCCGTGTATCCTCGCGCCTATGCCGACGATTCGCCTCGGGGTCCCCTCGGACCACCCCCACATGCGGCCCATCGAAGAGGCCGCCGACGCCCTGTTCCACGCCGCCGGGGTCCAGCTCGGCCAGACGGGCGCGGGGCCCGCCGATGACGCGCCTTACGCCGAGGGGCTCACCGCGGGGCGGGTGCTCATCGCCGAGGACGACGCGGGGGCGCCCGTGGGGTTCCTCTACCTTGAGTCTCTGGACGATCACCCCCACATCGAGGAGATCGCCGTTCACCCCCGCGCCCAGCGCCAGGGCCTCGGCGCCGCGCTTCTGCGCGCCTGCTACGCCCTCTGCCGCGCCCAGGGCGCTCAGGTCGTGAGCCTCTCGACGTTCACCCATGTCCCTTGGAACGCCCCGTTTTACGCCCGTGAGGGCTTTGAGGTGGTCCCCGAGGCCGCGTGGACGCCGGGGATGTTGGCCCTTCGGGCCCGCGAGGCGCGGCTGGGCTTGTCTCTCGACGAGCGGTGCCTGATGATCCGGTCGCTCTGAGCGGTCCCTCTGGGTTAAACACGCTCCGTCGGCCCCCACCGACCCCTGGAGGTTCTCCGTGAGCGACTGGCGCAACAAGCTCCCTTCGGCCTACGACTATCGTGAGAGCGCCCGCGCCCGAAACACCGGCGAGCGCTTCGCCTGTGTGGTGAACCCCAAAGCGAAGGCCGGAGAGGTCGGCGCGCGCATCGATGAGATCCGCCGCGCCGTAGACCGGGCCTTTGAGCAGTGGGAGGTCAAAGTCAGCGAGGGGCCGGGCCACGCCACGGAGCTCACCCGCGAGGCGATCGACGCGGGGTTCGACATCGTCGCGGCGCTCGGCGGAGACGGCACCTGCAACGAGGTCGTCAACGGCTTCTTTAACGGCCGCCTCACCCGGCGCCGCAGCGCCGTCTACACGATCCTGCCCTGGGGCACCGGCTCGGACCTCGCGAAGACGCTGCGCGCCCCGGGTGGCTTAGAGGACGCCTTGTGGGTGGCCTCGACGGGCATGACCCTGCCCACAGACGTCGGCCACATCGAGGCGCTCACCCACGACGGCCGCCCCTTCGAGCGTGTCTTCATCAACGTCTTGGGGTTCGGCGCCAACGGCGACGTCGTGGACCGCGTCAACAAGGGCTCCAAGCGCCTCGGCGGCAAGTTCACCTTCTACAAGTCCACCGTCGACTCCCTCATGCAGTACAAGCCCGGCCAGGTGAAGGTCGAGTGGGAGGGCCCCGACGGCCCCGGCGAGTGGACGGGGGAGCTCCTCTCGGGCTTCTTGGCCAACGGCGCCTATTGTGGCGGCGGGATGCACGTCGGAAAGGGCGGGTCGATGCACGACGGCGCCTTCGATCTCACGCTGTTGCCCAACTTCGGCCTCTTGGGCAACGTCGCCCGCTCGTGGCGCCTCTACGACGGCAGCGTGTGGAAGATCCCCGGCGCCCGCCGCGCCTACGCCACCAAGGTGACCGCGCGGGGCTTGGGGGACGATCCCGTGCTCCTCGACGTCGACGGCGAGCAGCCGGGGATGTTGCCCGGCACCATGAGCGTGCTGCCCAAGTCGCTCATGGTGCGCGGCGGCTGGATTCACTCCCCGCTGCTCGAAGGTGAGCGTGAGGTCTGGCGCCCCGAGCGCGCCTGATCCGCCCTGGCGTCCCGAACAAAGCCTGTGCAAAGCCGCCGCAGCGGGGCCGCGGGCTGACCCTGGCGTTGGCCCAATGGATCTCATCAGGACGCTCCTGAGGCGGATCTAGGATCCCTGTGCAATCCCTGTCCATGCTTTGCCTATTGGGGATGGTGCTGCCAACGGGCGTCGATCCCGCGAAGGCGCTGTACATCAAAAACCATAAATATAACTATTACGACTAATATCACATAGAGAAATTTCATGTCGAGCGATCTCAGCGAGTCGAGCCCAGTTCACCAAACTCTCGCACTTATCTGAGTAGACGCGGGTTTCTCAGTGTGGTACCTTCGTTCATGCAAGGGTCAGAAAGGGTCATTGAATCTCCGTAGACGATGACTCTTTAAGAAATACAATAATAACAAAAATGATGGAGCCCAACATGAACAAGGCGGATCTGACCGAGGCGCTGGCCGAGCGCGCGAACATCCCCAAGGTGCGCGCCGCGAACTACATCAACATCCTCACCGAGGCCATCCGTGAGGCGCTGACCAACGGTGACAAGGTCACCATCTCCGACTTCGGCACGTTCACGATCTCCCGTCGTCGTTCGTTCAAGGGGCGCAACCCCAAGAACCGCGAAGAGATCAACGTGCCCGAGCGCCGCATCCCCGTGTTCCGCGCGGGCAAGGGGCTCAAAGAGGCCCTCAACGTCGACGACGTCGCCGCTGAGTGAGCTGAACCTCCCTCGTTGGGCGCGTGCTCGCTCCGCGCGTCCAACGAGTCTTCGCCTCTTGACGTTTCGCTCCTGATGTACACTGTCTCCGTGGCTTGTTCGAGCATCGGCACATCGCGTGGCCTTCGGTGATTTCCACCGTGAAGGGCGATTCGCCCACGCGGCTGCCTCTGGCAGTCGCCAGGAGCAGGTACATGGAAGAGTTCACTCACGGAGCTTCCGGCTCCTCCCCCCCCCTGGTCGAGCTGGTCGCTGACGCGCTGCTGCCCAGCCGTTACGGCGACTTCCGCGTGGTCGGGTTTCGCACCTGGGACGGTGAAGACCTCGGCGCGGTGATTCGCGGCGACGTCAACGGCGCCGAGGGCGTCCCGGTTCGGCTGCACTCCGAGTGCTTCACCGGCGACGTCATGGGCAGCCTGCGCTGCGACTGCCGTGACCAGCTGGAGGCCGCGCTGCGGTTCATCGGTCGGGCGGAGCGCGGCGCGGTGCTCTACCTCCCCCAAGAGGGGCGGGGCATCGGCCTCGTGAACAAGATCCGCGCCTACGCGCTGCAAGACATGGGCCTAGACACCGTCGAGGCCAACAACGCCTTAGGCTTCGAGGACGATCTTCGCCGGTACGACATCGCGGCGAGCATGGTCATGGCCCTCGGCGTTCGTTCGGTGTGCCTGCTCACCAACAACCCCAAAAAGATCGCTGGGTTGCGTGGTTTTGGTGTGCCCGTCGTCGGGACGATCCCGGTGCGGATGCCCCCCAACGAGCACAACCAGCGCTACCTCGACACCAAACGCGCCAAGAGCGGTCATCTGCTCTAAGGCGACACGCCCCTGATCCGGGCGGAAGATCAGCGCGTCGTCCCCCGCCAAATCGGAGGGGCCCGCGCTTTTTGTGCCGATCGAGTCGTCGGGTACGCTGCAGCCCTCCTAAACTTGCGATATGATGCGAAGCCGTTCACGTCGAGTTGACAACACCCGCTGTCACACCCGGCATGTCGCCGTCAGGCCACCTCTCTTCGAGGCGCTCAGCATGAAGTCGCTCCCGGTTCTCTCCATCGGCGTCATCGCGGTGGCCCTCGCGGGTTGCCGCACCCCCACCAACACCACCATCGTGCTGACCTACCCGATCATCGAGGTCAGCTCCAAGTGGGTTGAGTTCGGCCTCACGGAGCACGGCGAGGCGGTCACGCGCACCTTCACGATCTCCAACAACGGCGATCTGCCGATGGGGATCTCCGACATCCGCGAAGGTGGCGGCATGGACGGTGACTTCACGGTCACCTTCGACCCCACGCTCAAGTCTTGCCCCGAGTCGGCCGAAGGTGACACCGGCGAGCCCGCCGCGAAGTCGGGCGGCACCGCGCCTCCTGGGCCGGTCATCTCCTCGGACACGACGACGGTGGACTTCGGCAACGTCGCCGCCGGCAAGACCGACGTGAAGTACATCACCCTGTACAACACCGGCGACGCCGATCTGTCGATCACCAAGGCCGCCATCGCGCCGTCCGACAGCCCCTTCTCGATGGTCGTGGACCCGACGGGCTCCACCATCGCCAAGGGTGGCACCGCGGCGGTCGTGCTCCAGTACGCCCCGACCACCACCACGGGCGACGAGGCCTCGTTGGTCATCGTCAGCAACGGCAACCCGGCGGTGCTTGAGGTCGCCCTGAAGGGCAACATCGGCGGTGAGCCCATCGACACCGACACCGGCAGCGGCGGCGACACCGGCAGCGGCGACTCCGGCGGCGGTGACTCCGGCGGTGACGACACCGGCACGGACCCCGGCGACGGCCAGGTGCTCTTCACCTTAGAGAAGGGCTGCAAGATGCCCGTAGACGTCACCTTCTCGCCGGTCAGCGTCGGGGATGTCTACGGCTCGGTCATCATCGAGACCAAGACCCAAGACCGCGAAGACGAGGCAGACCCCGAGTATTGGGCCGACCTCGACAACTCCTTCACCGTCGTCTACACGAAGGGCGAGGCCGAGAAGGGTGAGGGCCGCGCCATCGTGACCCCGCGCTCCGTCCCCTTCGGCTCGGTCTGGACGGGTGAGGAGGAGGTACGCTACATCCGCGTGCTGAACAGCGGCGACGGCGATCTGACGCTCACCGCCCCCACGCTGGACTCGACCTGTGACGCCGCGTTCAGCCTGACGTACTCCTTCGCCGAGGCCGCCGACTCCACGAAGGTGCTTGAGTCGGGCAAGAGCTCGCTCATCGAGGTCACCTTCATCCCTGAAGACCAAAAGAGCGCCTACTGCACGGTCTACGTCAACTCCGACGACGGCTCCAACCCGTCAGTGCCGGTCTACCTCCAGGGCAACAACGGCACCGACCCTGACAACGTGGCGCCGACGGTGAGCATCCGCTCGCCGGAGCCCGGGTACATGCACAACAACCCCGGCCCCATCGAGATGGAGCTGAACGTCTTCGACAAGAACCAGCCGGCCACCTCGCTCTCGTGCAAGGTGTACAGCTCGCTCAACGTGCTGGCCAACGTCGCCGACTGCACGCCCACCGAAGAGTCCGGCCACGTCTTCTTGAGCGTGCCCACGGAGGACTTCAACCCCGGCGTTGACACCCTGCTCGTTCGTGTCACCGACGCCTCGGGCATCCGCACGACGGCCTCCTTGTCGATGATCATCAACGCCTCGTACCCCAGCAGCGATGACGACGGCGACGCCTTCGGCACCGACAGCAGCGAGCTGGTGGTCGACTGCGACGACAACAACCGCGACACCTACCCCAACGCGGCGGAGATCTACGACTCCTTAGACAACGACTGCGACAACATCGTTGACGAGGGCACCATCGGGTCTGACGACGACGGCGACACCTTCTCCGAGAACGCGCTCGACTGCGACGACACGGATGAGGACACCTACCCCGGCGCGCCCGAGTCCCCCGACTACAAGGACAACGACTGCGACGGCACCATCGACGAGAACACCACGCTCAGCGATGATGACGGCGACGGCTACGCCGAGGTCAACAACGACTGCAACGACCTCGACGAGGAGATCAGCCCCAGCGCCGTCGAGATCTGCGACAGCGTTGACAACGACTGCAACGGCCTCGTCGATGACGCCTGCCTCGCCCTGGACTCCGAGCCGCTCATCATCGGCGGCATCGACCTGAGCCAGACCGCGGTGGAGGTCAACGACACGGTCCAGCTCTCGACGTTCATCTACGACGCCGACGGCGAGACGATCTTCTTCACCTGGACCGTAGACGGCGGCACCGCCGCGGGCACCACGTCTTCGACCTTGTCGTGGACGGCGCCGGAGCAGCTCGACAACGACGAAGGTGAGCTCTTCCAGTTCTACCTCGTCGCCCAGGACGCCTCGGGCCACCAGGTCTGGGACTTCGCCCGGGTCGCGGTCTACCCCGAGGGCGCTCTGTTCCGGGACTTCGTCGAGATCGTCACCACCGAGGAGGAGTCTGGCTGCTCGTCCTCCGGCGCTGGCGCGGGTGTGGGCCTCGGGCTCTTGGGCCTCGGTCTGGCGATGGCGCGCCGCCGCCGCCAGAGCTGAGCCCGGCGCCCCTCGGCGCTCAATCTTGACGCGCGGTGAGGCCCTCCTCACCGCGCGTCGCGCTTCAGGGGATCGTGTCAGAGATCCCTGCGCGGCGTCAGCGATCGGCGCGGCGTGTCAGCTCGGCGCGTAGCGGGCCAAGGCCACGGCGACGGCGGTGTCGGCGCGCAGCGTCCAGCGCCCCAAGCTCGCGGTCTCAAAGCCCGCCTCGGCGGCCAAGGCCAGCTCATCCGGGGCCAGGCCACCCTCAGGGCCGAGCAGGAGGCAGAGGGCCTCGTCCTCCGCCGCCGGGCGTGTGGGGTTGGCCCCCGGCGTGAGCACGAGGCGATGCCCGACGAGGCCGCTGAGCTGGGCGCGCAGCGGGGCGACGGGCCGCAGGGTGGGGGCGTCGGCGCGGCCACACTGGCGGGCGGCCTCGGACGTGATGCGCTCCCAGCGGTCGAGGTGGTCCCCTTGGGCGATGGAGCGCCGGGCGACGAAGGGCCGAAGCTCGGTCATGCCCAGCTCCGTCGCCAGCCGTAACGAGAGGTCCCAGGCGGGTTTTCGGGTGAGCCCCATCACCATCACCCGGGGCGCCAACGCCGAGACCCGGCGGGCGCCGCTCGTCGCCAACACCACGGCCAGCTCGCCGTCGGAGTCTACGAGGCGGCCGTCACACTCGGCTCCTTGGCCATCAAACAGGATCACCGCCTCGCCCCGGGGCACCAAGGTGACCCGGAGCAGGTGGTGAGAGACCTCGGCGTCAAGCTGCACCCGCTCGCCCTCCTCGGGCAGCGACGGCGCACGAAAACGACGGGTCAACCGCGCTCCTCGGCGAGCTTGACCAGGTGGAGGCTCACCCAGTCACCCTCTTGAACCCGGGCGGTCAAGGCGAGGGGAGGGGAGAGCGCCTCGACCACCTTGTCGGCACGATCGGCGAGGATGCCCGCGAGCACGAGGTGACGGCCGGTGAGCCTTATGAGCTCCGGGGCCATGCCGACGAGCACCTCGGCGTAGAGGTTCGCGACGACGAGGTCATACGGCCCGCGCAGAGCGGGGAGCTCGGTGTCGGAGAAGTGGGCCTCTAGCTCGTTCTCGGCGGCGTTCTCTTTGGCCGTGCGCACACACTCGGGGTCGTTGTCGACGCCGATGGCCTTCATGCCGAGCTTCACCGCGGCCAGCGCGAGCACGCCGGAGCCGCTGCCGACATCCAGGCAGGTGCGGCACTCCCCGGCGAGGCGATCGATGGCGCTGAGGCAGGCCAAGGTCGTGGGGTGGTCGCCGGTGCCGAAGGCCTGGCCCGGGGGGATGACCAGGTCGCCGGGCACGGCCTCCCACGGCGGCGAGACCCGCAGGCGATCGGAGATCACGATGCGGTGGTGGTGGATCTTCCAGCTCTCCGCCCAGTCCTCTTCGTTCACCGTCAGGCGCTCGAAGGTGAGCGCGCCGTCAGCCTCGGCGAAGGCGGCCTCGGCGGCTTCAGCGTCTTCTTCGCTGAACCACGCGCGGAAGGTCACGAACATCGGCAGCGGGGGATCTTCGGTGTCCCAGGGCTGGCGAAAACGCAGCGGCGTGCCCGGCGCCGGGGCCTCTTGCACCCCGCTCGCGCCGTGGACGAAGGCCAGATCCGAGAGGTCATCCATGTGTGTTCGGGGGACGACCGCGCGCAGCTCAATCCAGGACATCAGCGCTCCATCGGCGTCGGCGGGCGAGGCGCGGGCAGCCGGACGCCCTTCTTCTTGGCCTCAATCAGGAGCGCGAGGCCCTCGGAGCCGCTGGTGATGTGCACCCAGGCGGTTGGATCGTCGAGCAGGCCCTTCACGAACAGCGACGGCGTCGCCGCCACCCCAGCCTCCCAGCCGTGCGCCACGTCGCTGCGCACGCGGTCGCTCGTGGCCTCGTCGCTCATGCAGGCGTCCAGCGCGGCCATGTCGAGGTTCTGCTGCTGGGCCATGAACTGGATGTTCTCTTTGTTGAGCACGGCCTGGTTCTCAAACATCTGCGCGTTGAGCTCCCAGAAGCGGCCCTGCTGGGTGGCGCAGACCGCGGCGGCCGAGGCCATACAGGACTCGGTGTGGCCCGGCGACGGGATGCGGTCGTTGCAGATGTTGGAGAGCGGGTAGTGCTTGTACAGCACCCGCATCTCCGGGATGGCGCCCGCGACGGCCTTGAGCTCTTTGGCCATCATCGCGCAGTGGGGGCACTGGTAGTCGGCGAACTCGACGACGGTGAACGGCGCGTCGGGTTTGCCCCAGGCGGGCTCGTAGCCGTGCAGGTTCACCTTGCCCGAGACCTGCTCGTAGAGGCGGCCGTAGTCGGCGCTCTCGGCTTTGCCGTCGTTGACGGCCTCGATGGCCTGGGCGGAGGCGGGGAGCTTGGCGCTCTCGTAGAGGTAGAAGCCGAACATCCCGCCGACGACCGCGCCCATGAGCGCCAGGGGCAAGGAGCGATCCTTGTAGCCGGTGAGCGCCGAGGGGAGCTGATCGACGAAGGGCTCACCGCGCAGCGCTTGGACCCCGGCGACGACGAGCAGGGCGTTGATGAGGTAGGTCGTGACGCAGAGGATGCAGAAGGCGCCGAGCTGCAGGCTCACCGCGCCCAAGAACAAGCTCACGCCGAGGCCGGGGATCGCCAACGCCAAGGTGAAGGCGGCGGCGCGGTCGAGGCCAGGGCGATCCCGCCAGGCCTGCACACCGACGACGGTGAGCGCGGCGTAGAACGCGAGGCCGAAGAGCGCGATGGGCAGACCGCCGACCTCGGACCACTCGCTCGTGTTCACCAGGTCGCAGTTGAGCACGTCGTTGATGTTGCAGACGCTCGACCCGCCGGCCATCGCCACCTTGTGCTGCACGGCGAGGTAGGCCGAGAGGCCCGCGCCGTAGGCGCCCAGGGCCGCGACGCCCAACATCGGGGCGTGGGCCATCGCCGCGCCGCAGAGCATGAGCCCCGAGACGAGGCCGGTGATCAGGGCGGGGGTCTCTTGGCCGTCGCCCAGAAGCGCCAACGCGACGCCGCCCGCGGCGAGCCCGAGCACAGGGAGCAAGTGGGTCATCAAGCGCTTCATCGTCTCTCCGAGAACGTGCGGGGGCAGCGGGGATGGACCTCGGCTCAGCGGACGTTGCGCAGCTCGCGCCGGTCGGCTTTGGCCTTGAGGTCTTCGCGCTTGTCGTGCAGTTTTTTGCCTCGGGCCAGCGCGATCTCGATCTTTGCCCAGGGCCCCTTGAAGTACATGGCGATGGGGATGACGGAGAGGCCCTTCTCTTGCACCGCCCGGCGGATCTTCTCGATCTCGGCGGGCTGCATCAGGAGCTTCCGCACCCGCTCGGGCAGGTGGTTGTTGTCGCTGCCGTGGCTGTAGGGCGCGATGTGGGCGGCGTGCAGGAAGGCCTCGCCGTCTTTCACGCGGACGTAGGCGTCGGTGATCTGGGCCTTGCCGTTGCGCAGCGACTTGACCTCGGTGCCGAGCAGAGACATGCCGGCCTCGAAGCGGTCGGTGATCTCGAACTCAAAGGTCGCGCGCCGGTTCTGGGCGATCGGGCGCACGGTCTTCGGCTTCTGGGGCTTGTTCGTGGGGTTGGTCATGGCCCTGTCCGTCTTTGGGCCTGCATAACCGACTGCCCGCCCGGCGGCGCGCTCCTTGGGGGCCACGCTGGGTTATGCAGGCGGGAAGAGGTGGTGAATGGCGCTGACTTTGGCCCTGATCTCAACGCTCTACGCGTTCGCGGAGGATCCCGAGCGCCTCCCCACCCCCGCGCAGGTCAAGCCGCAGACGGTCGTGTTCATCCACGGCCTCTACCTCAACGCGGGCTGTTGGGATGGCTGGCGAGGGGTGTTTGAGGCCGAGGGCTACACCACCCTCGCGCCGGAGTGGCCCGGGCATGACGGCGTGCCCGCGGCGCTGCGGGCGGACATCCCCGAGGCGCTGAGCACGCTGAGCTTTGAGCAGCTCGTCGACCAGCACCGGGCGCTCGTCGCCGGGCTGGACGCGCCGATCCTCATCGGGCACAGCATGGGCGGGCTCATCGTGCAGCTCCTCTTGCAAGAGGGCCTGGGGCGCGCGGGGGTGGTCCTTCACTCCGCGCCGCCCAAGGGCCTCACGAGCCTCGCCCCGGCGTTCTTTCGCTCAAACGCCCCGGTGCTCAAGCCGGGCATGGACCCGATCCTGCTCTCGCCCAAGCAGTTTCATTTCGGCTTCGCCAACCACCTCGACCGGGACGCGGCCTTGGCGGTGTACGAGGCCAGCCTGGTGCCCGAGGCCAAAGGCGTCGCGAAGGGGCCGCTCACGGACGCGGCCGAGCTGGACTGGGCGAAGGAGCGCGCGCCGTTGTTGATCGTGGCCGGGGCTGAAGACCACGTCATCCCCGCCGGGCTCAACGAGCGCATGGCGCGGCGGTATGAGGCCTCGCCCTCCCGCACGGACCTGGTCGTGATGCCGGGGCGCACCCATGGCACCCTGACCCAGCCCGGGTGGGAGCAGGTGGCGGGCGACGTGCTCGCCTGGCTCGCGGCGCTCTGAGCGGCGGTTCACTCCACGGCGCTCCACTCCACGGCGCTCCACGCCGGCGCGCGCCTCTCCACGGCGCTCCACCAAGACCCCCGGATCCACCCCCGGCGGGCGGCGCTCGGCCGCGCGGTGGATCGTCGCGGTGGATCACGATCCACCGCCTCCGACGGCGTGGATCCTGCGCCTGAGAACCCAAGGATCGTCAAGAAATCAAGCTGGAAACCACATTAAGGGCATCCCCTGTCCGGGCGCTCCTGCCGGGGGATCCATCAGAGATCAGGCTCGTGGGGCGTTTTCCCCGTTTCGCCTTGAACGTGGAACAAAATGGAGTAGAGTGGAGAGGTAGGGTACAGAAGGGTGCGCGGTGGTGCACCTGAAGGCCCGGATGGGTGAATGCTCGGAGAACGCTGCCAGGTCTCGACGTCTTTGGACGACAAGGGTCGCATCGCTCTCCCTGCGCGGCTGAGGCACAAGATCAATGACGCTGGGATCGAATCACTGGTGCTCACGTGTGTGGATGGAGGAATCCGGGCGTTCACCCCGGATTACTTCGCCCAGCGCGTCGAGGGTCCGTTCCAGGACCGAGACCCGTTCGACCCCGTCGCTCAAGCATACTTCCACGCTGTCCTCGCCGACGCTGAAGACTGCGCGGTGGATCCTCAAGGCCGCCTGCGTATCCCCAACCGGCTCCGCCAAGACGCCGGGCTCGACCGCGAGTGTGTGCTCATCTCCGTCATGCAGTGGATTGAGCTCTGGGATCCGGCGCGCTGGGAGGCCACTCGCCAGCAGGCCATTCACGAGTACGCCCGGGCTCGTCAACAGGCGCTCCCCGCCGCGAAGGGGTGAGCGAATGACGGCGTTCCAGCACGAGACGGTGATGGGGTCCGAGGTCTGCGCGCTGCTCAGCCCGCGCGACGGCGGCGTCTACCTCGACTGCACCTTGGGCGGCGGCGGCCACGCCGAGCGGCTCTTGGAGGCCTCTGGGCCCACGGGCAAGGTGATCGGCCTCGACCGCGACCCGAACGCCCTCGCCGCCGCGTCCGCCCGCCTCGCTGGGTTTGGTGACCGGTTTGTCGCCGTGCGCTCGACCTTCGGCGCGCTCCAGGCCGCCTTGGCCGAGGCCGGGGTGACCGCCGTGGACGGCCTCGTCGCCGATCTCGGCGTCTCTAGCCCCCAGCTCGATCAGGCCGCCCGGGGCTTCTCGTTCATGCGGGACGGTCCGCTCGACATGCGCATGGACCCGGACGCCCCGACCACGGCGGCGGACCTGGTCAACGGCTTGCCCGAGGGTGAGCTGGCGGATCTGCTCTACGGGCTCGGTGAGGAGCGCCAGTCGCGCCGCCTCGCCCGGGCCATCGTCGCCGCGCGGCCGATCACCGGCACGGCGCAGCTCGCCCAGGTCATCGCCGGGGCGATGGGCGGCCCTCGGGAGCGCATTCACCCCGCCACTCGCTCGTTTCAGGCCCTGCGCCTCGCCGTCAACGACGAGCTGGGTGAGCTGGACCGGCTCTTGGCGGCCTTGCCCGGCTGCCTCACCGTGGGCGGTCGGGCGGCGGTCATCTCGTTTCATTCTCTGGAGGATCGCAGGGTCAAGCAGCGCTTTCGGGCGCTCGCGGGCCTGGACGCCGAGAAGGACGCCTACGGGCGGTCCCTCGGCGTGGCGACGGCGAAGCTGATCACGAAGAAGGCCGTCGAGGACGCGGGCTCGGGGAACCCCCGGGCGCGCTCGGCGAAGCTCCGGGTGATCGAGCGGGTGTGACGGCGGAAGTGGTGGTGGTGCAGGACGTCGGCGGTGGCTGAGGTGGCGTAGGAGGTCGGTCATGGAATGGGGTCGCGAGCTAGGAGGCGCTTGGGTCGGTCGCTCTGCGGCGGGGATCCTCGCGGGCGCGTCTCGGGCGGGCGTTCGGGTCGGTGTGGTGCTGCGGTACTTCACCTTCGCGATGCTGCTCGTCGCCTCGTTGATGTTTTACGTCTGGTCCCGGGTGGACGTGCGCGCCAGCGCCGCCGAGCTCGACCGCGTGAACACCCAGCTCGCCACCCGTCAGGCCGAACAAGAGCGCCTGCGCCTTGAGCTGGCCACCCGCCAAGACCTCGCCCGGCTGGGCCAGGTCGGCGCGGCGATGGGCCTCGTCTCTGACGTTCAGGTTCGCACCGTGACGATCGGGGGGCGCAAGTGAACAAGCCCGTCGCCAACGATCTCTCCGCCTGGCTCAGCGCGATGCTCGCGCCGGATCCCGGGCCCGTGGATCGGGCGACGCTCATGGCCCGGGCCCGTTTCCGCGCGTCATTGATCATGGTCGGCGTCATTCTTGGCTACGTCGTGTTGGCCTTGCGCGCCGTGCCCTTGATGTTGATGCCCGACGATCGCCTTCAAGCCAAGGCCGCGACGCAGTTTCAGACGGCGGTCGAGGTCGAGGCCCCGCGCGGGGACATCCTCGGCCGCGATGGCACGGTGTTGGCCACCTCCGTCGAGATGCCCGCCCTGCGCGCGGATCCGTCGAAGCTCACCGCCGAGCAGGTCGGGCCCTTGGCGCGTGAGCTGGCGGGGATGCTCGGCCTCGACGCCGCGGACCTCACCGAGAAGCTGAGCAAGAGCGAGCGCCGCGACATCCTGCTCGCCGACCAGATCAGCCCCGACGCCGTGGACGCCGTCGAGAAGCTCGCCCCGGGTGCCCTGTGGGTGGACTACCAGTCCACGCGGTTCTACCCCGGTCGCGCGCTGGCGGCCTCGCTCTTGGGCATGGTCGGGCAGAACAACCAGGGCCTGGAGGGCATCGAGCGCGCCCTCGACAAGCAGCTTCGGGGCAGCACCTACCGCTTCGTGCAGCAGCGTGACCGCCGTGGCCGCAACATCTCGACGGCCGGCGACGCCCGGGCCCGGGCCCACGCCGGGGACTCGGTGACCCTCACCATCGAGCCCTTCATTCAGCGCGCCGCTGAAGACGCGCTGGACGAGATGATGATCACCTCCGCCCCGGCCGCGGCCATCGCCGTCGTGATGGACGTGAAGACCGGCGAGATCCTCGCCATCGCCAACCGGCCCAACGCGAACCCGAACGACGTCGCCAACATCGACGTCTCGGCGATGCGCAACCGCGCCGTCGCCGACGCCCACGAGCCGGGCTCGGTGCTCAAGCCCTTCGTCGTCGGCCTCGCCGTAGACAAAGGCATCAACAAGGCTGAAGACCTCATCGACTGCGAGGGCGGGAGCTGGCGCGTCGGCAACAGCATCATCAACGACGACCACCCCCACGGCGTCGTGACGCTCTCTGAGGTCGTGAAGTACAGCTCCAACATCGGCACGGCCAAGCTCGCCTTCGCCATGGGCGCTGAAGAGATGATGGCGGGCCTCAAGCGCTTCGGCTTCACCCAGCCCTCGGGCCTGAACCTCCCCAGCGAGGTCTACGGCTTCTTGCGTAACCCCAAAGGCATCCGGCCGATCGAGGTGGCGACGACGGCCTTCGGTCAGGGCATGACGGCGACGGCGGTGCAGCTCGCGGCGGCGCTCGCGGCGGTGGGCAACGACGGCGTGCGCATGAAGCCTTACCTCGTCTCTGAGGTGCGGGATCGCCTGGGCTACGTCCGGCTGCGCAACCGCCCGGTGCGTGTGGAGCGGGTCATCTCGGAGGAGGCCGCGGACAGCCTCGTGAAGATGATGATCACGGTCTTGGAGACCGGCGGCACGGGCACCAAGGCCCGGCCCGAGGGCTTCTCGGCGGCGGGCAAGACCGGCACGGCGCAGAAGGTCGTGGACGGGCACTACTCGGCGACGGCCCGGGTGTCGTCGTTCATCGGGCTCACCCCGGCGAACGATCCTCGCCTCGCCATCGTGGTCATCGGCGACACGCCCACCATCGGCAGCAAGTACGGCGGCATCGTCGCTGGCCCCGGCTTCTCGCTCATCGCCACCCGGGCGCTTCGTTACCTCGGCGTGCCCGAGGACGTGCCGATCGAGCCCAAGCCCAAGGTCGCCCCGCCGCCCCCGGCGCTCGGCCCCGATGGTCTGCCGCTGCCGGTGGTGCCGCCGCCCATGG
>JBEAVX010000768.1:0-3197 GCA_041160755.1 Pseudomonadota bacterium | reverse complement strand
GGCCTCGGCACCCCTCGCCGTCGCCATGGCGTAGACCTGCCGCGCGGGCATCACCGTGGCGCCCAGGCGCGGCTTCTGGGTGAGCGCGGCGAGGCGCATCTCGGTGAACATGTCGAGGCGGTTGTTGCACGGCGCGCCGTCGGCGCCGAGGCTCACGTGCACCCCGGCGTCGAGGAGCTCGGGGATCTTCGCGAGGCCCGAGGCGAGCTTGAGGTTGGACGAGGGGCAGTGCAGCACCCGGGTGCCCGTCTCGGCGAGCAGGCGGATCTCGGCGTCGCTCAGGTGGATGCAGTGGGCGAGGCAGACGTCGGGGCCGCTGAGCCCAACGTCATGGAGATACTGCACGTTCTCCCGGCCGGTCATCTGCCGCACCAACTCGACCTCGTCGCGGTTCTCGCTGGCGTGGGTGTGAATGAGGCAGCCCCGGCGGCGGGCCTCGGCGGCGACCTCTCGCAAGAGCCCCTCGCTGCAGGACGGCACAAAACGCGGCGCGAAGGCGTAGCGAAGGCGGCCTCGGCCATGCCAGCGGTCGGCCTCGTCCGACGCGCCACGGAGGGATCGTTCTGTGGCCTCGCTCAGCCCGGCCTCGTTCTCCAGATCCATCATCGCCCGGCCCACGGCGGCCTTGGCGCCGCTCTCTTCGCAGGCGCGGAGGATGCTGTCGGTGTGGCGCACGCTCGCCATGTCGAGGATCGCCGTGGTGCCGCCGAGCAGCAGCTCCGTGAGGCCCAGCCGCGCCGACCAGTACGCGCTCTCTTCGTCGTGGTTGGCCTCAAAGGGCCAGATGCGGGTGCGCAGCCAGTCCAAGAGCGCGAGATCGTCGGCGAGGCCCCGGAAGAGGGTCTGCACGAGGTGGACGTGGGTCTGCACGAAGCCCGGCGCGAGCCAGGCGCCGTGGCAGGGGATCACCTCGGCGCCGAGCGGCGGCAGGTCGGGGCCGATCTCGGCGATCAGGCCGTCTCTCACGCGAAGATCGGCCCGAGGCGGCGGGCCCTCGGCGTCTGGGTGAATCAGCGTCGCGTCGGAGAACAGCAGGTGCATGGGGTGGGCTCCACAGCCAAGGTAACCCGCTCTTCGTGACCGTTGGCGGGCGGCGCATAGCCAGGGCCGGGGTGAGTTGTTAGTCTCGTGGCCTCTCGGGAGCCGTGAATGCGGGTTCTGGCGCCGCTCCTCCTCCTCGTCGCCTCCTGGCCCGGGCTCGCCCGCGCCCAGGACGACGCGCCGTCGGCGGTGGTCTACGCTGAGGGCTGGCGCTGGTCGAGCGTGACGCCCAACGCCGCGCGAGGTCAGGCGTTTCGTAGCCTCGCGACGGATCCTCTGCGCCCCGATCGCGCCGTCGCGCTCTCCCGCGCCGGGGCCGTCTGGCTCTCTGAAGACGGCGGCTCGACCTGGCGTGAGGTGCTGCGCGCGCCCCAGGGCCTCGGCGACGACACCGTCGACGCTGAAGACGTGCTGCTGCGCGCCGAGGCGATGGCCGAGGATCTCTTCTCGGAGACGATCGATCTCACGGAGGATCCCGAGGACTTCACCACCGACCCTGAAGACGTCGAGAGCCCCGCTGAAGAGATCGTCGAGATCGTCTCCGGCGAGGGCCTCGCGGTGGATCAGCTCGTGCGGGACGAGCGCGGCGACGGCCCGGTCTTGGAGGGCGGGCTCGTCTGGTTCCACCCCGCGGGCGGCGTGGTGCTCGTGAGCCGGGCCGATGGCCTCTGGCGCAGCGAAGACGGCGGCCAGCGTTACCAGCGCATCGGCGCCGAGGCCGCGCTCACCGACGTCGCCTTGGGCCCTGACGGCGTGCTGTTGGTCGCCGCGGCGGGGCCAGGCTCGGATGGCGCGGTGGACCCCGGCGGCGTCCGGTTCTCGCTGGACGGCGGCCGCGCCTGGATTCACATCGGCGGGCCGCTGGACGAGCGCCCCGTGGCCGATCTGGCCCTTCATCCTGGCGACTCATCGTGGTACGCCGCCGCGGACGACGGCCTCTACGTCTCCAGCGACGGCCAGACCTGGGCGCCGCTGACCGCCGGGCGCGGCTTCGACACCTTGGCGCTCCTGCCCGATCCCCAGGTGCCCGGCGCGTTGTGGTTCACGAACCCCGGCGAGGTCCGCCGCACCGACGACGGCGGCCAGCGCAGCTTTCGGCTGAGCGCCGCGCCCTTGCCCACCACACGCCAGCTCCTCGCCGGGCCGACGCCGGGGCAGCTCTTGTTGTGCGGCGCGGACGGCGTGTGGGAGAGCGTCGATGGCGGCGTGATCTGGCGCCCGGTGACCTTGGGCCTCACGAGCCCCGAGGTCTGGGCCGTGGCGCGCACCCAAGACGGCCTGCTCGCGGTGACCGAGCGGGGGATCTTCCGCCTCGACCCGCCCCAAGCCGCCGCCGTTGGGCTCACCTCGAAGCCGCTGCCGCTGGGCATGGAGGCGCTCCTCGCCGCGTCGATGAACCGCCCCGGCATGGGCATGGACAGCCTGAACATCAGCGCCCGGCGCACGACGCTGCGGCAGGCCACCCCGGCGCTCATCGTGCGCGGCGAAGGGTACCGCCGCGACGGCCTCGACGCCGACTGGCGCAGCATCACGAACGACGGCGATCTTCAGGGGTATTGGCGCGTCACCGCCCAGCTCACCTGGGGCCAAGGCAACAGCTCCAGCGCCGGGGACACGTCCTTTGACCTGGACAACGCCCCGGCGGGCGACCTCTACTACGTCGTCGGCGACGACGTGTACGCCACCGATGACCTCAGCTCCGTGCCTTCTGCGGCGGCGAACATCTCCGGCGCGTCGGTGCAGTACCGGGCGATGATGGCGGATCAGATCGCCGAGCTCTACTTCACCCGCGTGCGCCTCACGAACGAGCAGGCCGAGCAGACCGGCGGCGATCTCCGCGCCCAGGCGCTCTTCGCGCTGCAGCTCGCCGAGATCGACGCCTTGCTCGACGCCTACACCGACGGCGCGCTCAGCCTCAGCGCCGCGGGCGCCCTCCCGACCGAATCCACCGAGGAAGACTCCTTATGACCTCATCGATCCTGCTCTTGTGGTCCGCGCTCTCCGGCGGTCTTCTGGCCGTGGAGGGCGTCATGGGCGAAGAGGCCGTGGCCAGCGTCGGCGCCGAGGCCCCCCTCGTGCCGCTGAACAGCGCTACGCTCAGCCAGCTCGCGGGCATCCCCGGCGTCGGTGAAGAGAACGCCCAGGCGATCTTGGCC
>JBEAVX010000764.1:0-3574 GCA_041160755.1 Pseudomonadota bacterium | reverse complement strand
GGCCAAGATGAGCCACGACATGCCGACCATGCCGCGCGGGTCGGCGACCATGGTGCCTTGCCACAAGGCGCCGAAGCCCATGCCGAGCTGCAAGAGGCCGAGGCCAAACTTCACCGGGGTCGAGGGCTCCAGGCCCCGCTTGCCCAAGAAGCCCCAGAAGGCGGTGAAGATGAGGCCGAAGGTCACGATGAAGATGGCGTTCGTGGCCTGGAACACCGAGGCCTTGAGCTCGGAGCCGCCGACACCCATGCCGACGTGGCTGGGCTCGATCACCCAGCCCCGGGTGGCGTCGTTGCCGCTGCCGGCCTCGGCCCGGGCGGCGTCGAGGTCGGTCAAGGTGAACACCGCGCCGCTCTGCGTGAGGCCGATCTGCTCTTGGGTGAGCGTGAGGTTGACGGTCTGGCCGACCTCGGCGGCGGTGACCACCCGCTCCTCGACGACGCGGTCGACGTTGCGGTCGGTGAAGTTGTTGATCGAGCTGCCGGCCTGCTCAAAGAAGGCCCAGAACAGCATCGAGAAGAACATCATCACGAAGATGACCTGGAGGCGCTCCCGCTCGATCTTGTCGCTGCGGAAGGCCTCGATGAGCAGGCTCAGCATCGCCAGGCCACCAAAGGCCGTGAGCACGTAGCCCGCGAGGGGACCGTCCTGAACCAAGAACGCGATGAGCGGCACCGCGATGACGATGGCGACGAAGATGGTCTGCCGGGCGGTGAGGGGGCCGAGCACGGCGCGGTGCTGGGCGTCTGGGTCTTTGGGGCGGCCGACGTCATCGGGCATCGCGCCTTGGCCAACCGCCATGGCGGCGATCCCGGCGGCGACGAGCAGGGCCAAGGCCACCGGCGCGTTCACCCCGAGCATGATCTTGTCTTCCCAACCGGCCCACACCATCATCCCGGCCGCGGCCACGGAGCCCGCGAGGATGAGGATCTGCGTGAGCACCTGGGGCGCGACGAAGACCGCGAGGCCGATGAGCATCCCGATGGTGGCGAGGCCGAAGCCGTAGTGCCAGCCGTAGGTCTCGCCGACGTACCCGCACAGCAGCGGGGCGAGGGCGGCGCCGAGGTTGATGCCCATGTAGAACAGCGTGAAGCCGCCGTCTCGTTTGGTGGAGCCCTCGGGGTAGAGCGCGCCGACCATCGTGGAGATGTTGGGCTTGAAGAAGCCGTTTCCGACGATGAGCAGGGCGAGCGCCATGAAGAACGCCGTGTCTTGCTCAATCGTCATCAGCAGGTGGCCCGCCGCCATGAGCGCGCCGCCGATGACGACGGCCTGCCGCGCCCCCAAGAAGCGGTCGGCCAAGGCGCCGCCGATGAACGGCGTGGCGTAGACCAGCGAGGTGTAGGCGCCATAAACGCTGTAGGCCTCGGTGTCGCCGTAGCCCAAGAACCCCTTCGTCATGTAGAAGACGAGGAGCGCTCTCATGCCGTAGTAGGAGAACCGCTCCCACATCTCGGCGAAGAACAGCACGAAGAGCCCGGGCGGGTGCCCGAAGCGCCTCTCGAAGTCGGTGATGGGGCGGTCAGCAGAGACGGGGTCCGACAAGGAGGGCTCCTGCTCGGTGGGGAGGGGTGAAACCTGACGACGCTACCACGCGAACCCGCCAGAACGCAAGGCGCGGGCGCCGGGGGGATCTCGGCGCGATCTCCCCGCGCCGCCCCCCTTGACGCCTACAGGGGACGTGCGCAGCCTTGTCTCATCCGCTGCTGCTAAGCGGTTCTGCTCCAAACCGAGCGTTCATGGCCGAATTTCACGGCCCTTACCGGAGGTACGTCCAATGCTCACCACCCTGCAGCTCCTCGACCGCACCCTCTCTTCTCTCGACACCTTCGACCGCCTCACCCGTGGCGTAGACGCCGAGCGCGTCAGCGGCGGCGCCGCGCCGGTCAACATCTTCGAGGGCGAGCGCGCCATCATCGTGCAGCTCGCCGCCCCGGGCGTGAAGAAGGAGGACCTGGAGATCAACGTCGAGGACGATGTGCTCACCGTCTCTGGCGCCCGCTCCGCCAAGCTCCCCGAGGGCTACACCGCGCTTCACCGCGAGCGTCGCGCCGGGCGCTTCTCCCGCAGCTTCGCCTTGTCCCGAGATCTCGACGCAGGCGCCGCCGAGGCCCGCCTGGAGGACGGCGTCTTGACCCTGACGCTGCCCCGCCGCGTCGTCAGCCGCCGGTCGATCCCGGTCCAGGCGGCCTGATCGGCCTCACAAACGCACATCAATCGTATCAACAATCAAATCGTATCTGGAGATCCCATGAGCCTCGACACCACCGAGTCTGACCGCTCCCTCACCTCCACCGCCCCGGCCCAGCCGCGCCCGCGCCTCGCCGCGCGACCTCGCCTTGATCTCTACGAGGGCCCCGACGAGTTTCTCCTCGTGGCCGACGTGCCCGGCGTGAACGTCTCGACCCTCGACCTGCAGCTTGAGCGCGGCGTGCTCAAGCTCCGGGGCGAGATTCAAGGCACCTGCGAGGACCGCGCCCTCTCCGTCGAGCAGCGGGCGACGGAGTGGTCCCGCGCCGTGACCGTGCCTGACGGCGTAGACGCCGACGGCCTGCGCGCGGAGCTCGGCGACGGGGTGCTCACGGTCCACCTCAAGAAGTCGGACCAGGCGCGCCCCCGCCGCGTGCCCATCGCCGTGCGCTGAGGCGCCTAGTTGGGGTGCGGCGCCGAGGCGGCCGGGTGATCGGGGCCGCCTCGGGCGGCGGTGATCAGCGGGATCACCGCACCGCTCACCAAGATGAGCGCCATGCCGAGCTGGGCGCGTGGGCTGGGGTGCTGTCCGAACACCCACCACGCGCCCAAGGCCGCCATGAGCGGGGAGCTTGAGCCCGCCGCGGCGACCAGCGGCGCCCGGCCCACCTGATACGCGCTGGTCATCAAGAGCTGGGCGAAGGTGGCGGCCAAGGCCGCGGTGAGCAGCGCCGCCCACACCCCCGGGGCCCGGGGCAAGGTGGCGCCGGAGACGCCGAGCACCACGAGGGTCACCAGCGTGCCGATGGCGCTGAACCAGAACACGATCACCGTCGGCGTGTTTGTGCGGCTCGCCCGGCGCACCGAGAGCATCGCGCCCGCCGCCGCGAGGCCCGAGCAGAGGCCCAACACCCGGCCCAAGAGGTCGGGCTCGTCCGTAGACGCGCCCATGAGCAGGCCGACGCCGACGAGGCTCGTCACGACGGCGGCCCAGATGAGCGGCGGGCTTGATTCCTTGAGCACCAAGGGGGCGAGGATCACGATCCACACCGCGCTGGTCTGCATCAAGAAGGTCGCCTCTCCGGCGCCGACCATGGAGATCGCCGCGAAGTAGCTCAACAGGCTCACCGCGCCGAGGAGCCCCCGGGCCCACAAGGCCGGTCGCGCGTCGCCCAAGAGGCCGCGCGGGTTCCCCCGCACCAAGACGAGGAGCACCACCAGGCTCACCAGCGAGCGCACGGCGGTGCTCACCCAGGCGCTCAGGGCTGGATCGAGGCGGTGGGCCTGCTCCACGGCCAGGGCCATGCCCGCGAACAGCGTCGCGGAGCCCAACATCAACAGCACGCCCCGGGCGGGGGCCTCAGCGGGAGGGGTGGACGTACAC
>JBEAVX010000076.1:0-3097 GCA_041160755.1 Pseudomonadota bacterium | reverse complement strand
GGGCCCAGACGCGCGACGACGGCGTCCCCGGCGGCCCGGGCCTCTTGGAGCGTGTGGGCCAAGGCGACGGGGTGAACCTCGGCGTCGTTCACGGTGATCCGCTCGGTGAGGCGGCTCAGGTGGGGCCCGGTGAAGGTGACCACGTCGAGATCGGCGCGAAGGCAGCACGCTCGGAGCATCGCCGCGACGCTGCCTTTGCCGTTCGTGCCGCCGATCTTCACCACGACGCTGACGCGCGCATCCCCAAGCTCGGCCAAGAGCGCGTCGACCCGCGCCGCCATCGCCGGGCCGCCTGGCGGGCGCGCGGCGGACTCCGCCTGAATCGAGGCGGCGAGGGCGTCTAAGGCGACGAGGGCGGCGCGGCGGTCTTCTGCGGGAGGGCGGGGCATGGCCCCAGAGGTTACCCCGTCTGCCCTCCCGAGGCCGGACTCATGGACTGGCGATCTCTGCGCATCGTGGCCTTCGACACCGAGACCACCGGGCTCAACCCCTACGACGGCGACCGCGTGATGGAGTTCGCCGCCGTCGAGCTGTTCTTGACCCCCGAGGGCCAGGTCCACGACGTGCGGGCGCACGACTGGCTGATCAACCCCGGCGTCCCGATCCCGCCCAAGGTCGTGCAGCTCACCGGCATCACCGATGACGCCGTCTCGGGCCAGCCGCCCTTTGAGAAGCGCGCGGCGGAGCTCGTCGGCCTGCTCGCCGGGGCGATCTGCATCGCGCATAACTTCCCCTTCGACCGGGGCTTCATCGCTGAAGAGCTGCGCCGCCTCGGCCGCGCCTGGCCCGACCCCCTCGCCGAGATCGACACCGTCGATCTCTCGATGAAGGTGTTCCCCCAGGCGCAATCCCACAAGCTCGGCGACCTCGCGAAGCGCCTCGGCGTCACCTTGGAGGGCGCCCACCGCGCCACGAACGACGCCGAGGCCTGCGGGCGCTGCTTCGTCGAGATGGCCCGCCGAGAGCACGCGCCGACCGACCTCCACGGGCTCTTGGAGTGGGCGGACGCGCTAGGGGAGCCCCCGGCGAACGGGGTGATCGGGCGCGGAAAAGACGGGGTCTTGTGCTTCACCAGCGGGCCTTACGCCGGAGAGCCCGTCGAGCGCCATCCGCTGCACATGCACTGGATGTTGATGGCGGTTGAGCGGGTGGGCAGAGCCTGGCGGCCGCGCTTCCCCGAGTCGTTGCGCCGCTGGTGTGAGCGTTTTCTGAAGGTGCGCGGCGCCGGTCGGGCGCGCCAGGGCGGCAAAGGCGGCGGCGCCGATGAGTGGGGCCTGGACTCCAACGCCTTGCCTTTGCCCGAGCCCCGGGCGACGGGGGGCCTCAACGGATGACAGGCCCAGGGTGACCAACCCGCCCCGAATCCGCTATGCTCCACAAGATGCGCCCTGCTCTGCCGTCGCTGTCGTCGCTTCTCGCCCTGGCGCCCCTCGCGCTCTCGGGCTGCGCCGGCGCGCGTGAGCACCGCGAGCTGGTCAGCGCCCTCGATCGGGAGGTGCTGGCGCTCAAGGTGCAGAACGAGCTGCTCACCGAGCGCCTCAAGACCTGCGCCACCGACGGCGCCGCCCCGGCGCTCTACGCCGAGCTGCACCAGCTCTTCTCCGACACCGAGCTCACGGTCAGCCGCGAAGGCGCCGTCATCGTGCTCCTCGCCCCGAGCCGCGCGCTGTTCCTCGACGGCGGCGTGAAGCTGCACCCCGACTCGGCGCGCACCCTCGATCTCGTCGCCACGTCCCTGGGCCTGCACCCCGAGTTCAACCTCGTGATCGTCTCCCACACCGACGACAAGCTGCCCCCGGGCAGCCAAGGGAAGGGCTTCCCGAGCGTGTGGGAGCTCTCCGCCGCCCGCGCCGCCGCCGTGGCCCGGGCGCTCACGGAGACCTACGGCGTGCCCCCGGAGCGCCTGACCATCGCCGGTCAAGGCGGCTTTGTGCCCATCGCCGACAACTCCACCCAAGAGGGTCGTGAACAAAACCGCCGCGTCGAGCTGCGTTTTGTGCCCGCGCCCCGCCAGGAGCCGAGCCCATGAGCCCCACGTCCCTCCGCCTCGCCCTCACCGTGGCCGCCCTCGCCCCGTCGCTCGTCGCCTGCGCCGACCGCCGCGCCGGAGACGACAGCGTCGCCGCGCTCTCGGATGAGTGTGGTGACGTCGACGGCGACGGCGGCGACACCGGGAACGTGCCCAACATCTTGGGCTCGTGGACGGCCACCATGGGCGCCAAGCAGTTTGAGGAGTCCTGCGGCCTCGCCGGTCTCTCCAAAGGCTCGGACACCCCGGTGCACGGGGCGATGGAGATCAAGGGCCGCGTGCCCGACCAGCTCTACCTCGTCTTTGACGAGGACAGCGGCGAGCGCTTCTTCGGCCTCGTGGCGCCCACCGGCGGCGCCACGTTCTCGGGCGTGCATGAGTCCGCCGAGGGCAACATGCACATCGCCGTGGGCGGGCTCACCTACGACGACATCTACCGGGACCGCACCTACATCGAGGGCCACGCCTTCATCGGTGTCGATCTCGACCTCGACGGCAACATCGACTGCTCGGCCAAGGGTGAGTGGACCGCCGCGAAGTCCGGCGCATAGCATCTCGGGGGCGACTCGCGTGTCTGACAAGTCCATCCAGCGCCTCGTCCGCGCCTATGACTCGGCCTTCTTGGCCCGGATGACCCTCGGCCCCGAGGCCATCGGGGACCCAGCGCTGATCTGCGCCGCCGCGCCAAACTTAGACGAGGCGAGCCGCGACCTCCTCGACCTGCTCCTGCTCACCACCGACGCCACGGGCGCCGTGGATCAGCGCCTGCGCCCCCTCGTCGAGTCCCACGGAGAGGCCCTGTGGCGCGGCGGGTTCATCCTGCCCCACACCGCGCCCGGCGTCGGCGCCACCATCGACCCCCGCCACTACGCCGCGGCCTGCCGGGTGAACCCCGGCCTCAAGCGCCGCACGCCGTTGGAGGAGCGCCTGCCCCGGCCCGCCGAGGCGCCGACGCCGCAGTCCCCCCCCGCCGACGCCCGCTGGGACGCCGTCGTCGTCGCCGCCGCCTTGGAGGCCAACCCGCTGGGCCTCAACCGCGACGGCAACGCCCGCAAAGACGTGCGCCGC
>JBEAVX010000697.1:0-12932 GCA_041160755.1 Pseudomonadota bacterium | reverse complement strand
GCACCCGTCGCCCGTCCCAGAAGCCCACGGTCACCTCCACGGCGGGCGCGTCCGCTCAGACGTTGGAGTACGGGCGGCGGAAGTCCACGAGGCGTAACCCCGAGATCAGCTCGTCCGTGCCCCGGTGAATGTCCACCTCGGTGAAGAAGCCGAGGCGGTTGATCTTGGCGTAACTCACCGCGTAGTCACGCTTGTCGGCGTCGGTGCCGACCTCAGCGAAGTGCACCATGAAGTCGAGCTTCTTGTGGAGGAGCATGATGATGTCCTCCTTGGTGTAGTTCATCGAGTCTTGGCCGACGTTGAACACCTCGTTCTGCATCTCCTCCCAGTGGTCCAGGGTGAAGGTGACCGCGCGGGCCATGTCCCAGACGTGGATGAAGGTGCGGCGGAAGTGTTTCTCGTACACCACCAAGAACCGCTGCACGAGGGCCTGCCAGGCGAAGTCGTTGATCATCAGGTCCAAGCGCAGGCGGGGCGAGAGCCCAAAGGCCGTGGCGAAGCGGAACGAGACGCTGTTCGGCCGCGCCATACACATGTGCTCGGCGAGGGTCTTCGTCTCGCCGTACAACGACAGGGGGTTGAGCGGCGTCTCTTCAGTGCAGATGCCCATCACCTCGCCGTAGTTGCTGCCCGTCGAGGCGTAGATCAGCTTCGCGCGCTCGGGGAGCAGCTCGATGACGTTCGTGGTGCCCTGGACGTTGACGGCGCGGGCCCGCTCGGGCTCCTTCTTACACAGGGGGTAACCGACCAAGGCCGCGAGGTGAACGACGGCGTCGGCGTCTTGGAGCACCTCGCCGAGCAGCTTGCGGTCGAGGATGTCCCCGTGGGTGAACTTGAAGTTGGGCCGGATGAACAGCTCCAAGATCGTGTGGGGGCCATACATCAGGTTGTCGATGACATGAACCTGGTAGCCCGCGGCGAGGAGCTGGCGCACCAGCACGCTCCCATAGAAGCCCGCGCCGCCGGTGACCACCACCTTGGTGCGGGCGCGCTCAGATCCGTCCTTGGACATGGAGCACCTCCTCTAAGGTCAAACGAAGTCGGGCCGCGTGCCCCGCCCCGAAGGCGTGGCTGTTGCCCACGAAGAAGCCGCGCTCATGCACCGCGTCGGCGACCGTGAGCGCCCCGGCGATGCGCGCCCCAGGAACGGACGTGAACGCGGGCTGACGGGCGAGGTTGGAGCCGGAGATCGGCCGGGTCTGGATGCCCCGGGACTCCAGGTGCGCCATCACCGCCCGGCGGTCTAGGCCCTCATCGAGCAGGATCGGGAAGGCCATCGAGGCGTGTCGCTCGCCGGGCCGCTCGGGCAGGGTGTGTACGCCCGGGAGCCCGGCGAGGGCCTCACAGAACAGGCGATGGCTCTCGCGGCGGCGATCGAGCCAGGCTGGGAGGCGCTCAAGCTGCCTTAGACCAAAGGCCGCCGCCAGCTCCGTCGGGCGCAGGTTGTAGCCCGCGGTGACAAAGAGGAAGCGCGGGTCGATGGTGTCGTGGGCCTGCTCTAAGGCCGCCCGGTCGCCGCGCTCCCGCACCCAGCCGTGCGCCCGCAGCGAGCGGCAGAGGTCGGCGAGGCCGGGGTCGTTCAGCACGACGATCCCGCCCTCGATGGTCGTGATGTGGTGGCTGAAGAAGAAGGAGAAGGTGCCCATTACCCCCTGGGCGCCGACCCTCCGCCCGCCGCGCTCGGCCCCGGGGGCGGCGCAGGCGTCCTCGACGACGGTGAGCCCGAGGCCCTCCAGACCCGCCACGTCGCCGGGCTGGCCCATGAGGTGAACGAGCAGGGCGGCCTTTGTGCGGGGCGTCATCGCCGCTTTGGCCGCCTCGACGCCCAAACACAGCGTGTCAGGCTCCACATCGACCATCACTGGCACGAGGCCGACCTGGGCGATGGGGAACAACGACGTAGACCAGGCCACGGCGGGGACGAGCACCTCGTCGCCGGGCTGAAGCCTCCCGGCGGCGACCAAAGCCGCCAAGGCGATGAGGTTCGCCGAGCTGCCCGAGTTCACCATCACCGCGTGCTCGGCGCCGCAGTAGGCCGCCCACGCCGCCTCAAACCGCCGCACCTCAGCGCCCATGGTCACATAGGTGCTGAGCATACAGTTAAGCGCGGCGATCACCTCGTCGGCGCCATACGGCAGCACCTGGAGCGGCATCCCCAGGCTCGGATCGTGGGTCTCTTGGGGGAGGCCCTGCAGCTCCTCACGGATGAGGGCGGCGATCATCTCGCGGCGGTCCATCGCCAGGGCCTCCTTGGGTTAGTCGCGCAGGGGGCGCGCGTTGTGAAGCTCGCTGAACAGCACCTTGAGGTGATCCTTGCCGACCGGCCAAGAGAGCGCCTTCGAGGCCCCGCCGATGCGTTGGCCCTCGTTCGTCGCTAACTCCGCGATGGGCCAACGGCGGGCCATGCTCCGGATGCTGATCTGGTACTCGATCGGGAACCGCTTCACCGAGGTGTCCAGCGCCAGCAGATCCGCCCGGCGCAAGGCCCGGAAGCCGTTGATCGTGTCGGTCACCCAGGGCCCCTCGTTGAACAAGAGGTTCGCCAAGGCCGTGAGCCCCTGGTTGGCCCAGCTTCGGGGGCGAAACGGCGACACGTCCTCCTCGTTCACCGCGCCCCGGGCGAAGCGGGAGGCGATGGCCAGGCGCGCGCCGCCGATGAGCAGGTCGTCGAGGCGCTCGATGTCGTCGGGATCTTCGTTGCCGTCGGGGCTGTAGAAGATCAGGCGCTCGGCGTGGCAGGCCTCGGCGGCCACACGAAAGGCCACGCCGCGGCCGGGGATGGTCTGGTCGAGGATCGGCACGCCCCGGGCGGCCAAGAACTCGCGGGTGCCGTCTTTGGAGCCGCCGTCCACGGCGACGAGCTCCCGAAAACGATCCCGGGGGATGCGGTCCCACAAGGCGGTGAGGCCCTGGACCTCGTTCAACGTCAGCAGCACGATCGCCGCGTCGCGGATCATGGGGACCCCAACAGCTTGTTGTCCAGGAGGTGCTGGGCGACCAGCTCCGCGATGAGCCCGTTGCCTTCGGCGTTCGCGTGGCCCTTGTCTTGGGGGAAGAACAAGGTGCGGCTGCGCGCGGCCTCCGCGATGGCTTCAGACGGGTCGAAGTGGGCGACGCCGGCGCTCTGGGCCTCCAGGCGCAGCACGCGGCGGTGGGTCTCGGTGTAGCCGACGACCTCCAGGGGGTAGCCGAAGTGCATCGCCCGGCCCCCGGCCTCCTCGATGAGCCCCCGCAGCGCGCGCAGGTTCATCAGGTAGTCCGGCGGCGCCACACGAAACTCGCCCTCTTCGCCGCCGGCCTCACGCTCCTTGGCGCGCACGGCGACCTTGCCTGTCGCGACCTTCAGGCCCAGGTAGAGCCGGGATCGCCAGAGGATCGACTGCTTGAGGAAGCTCTGCTCCCCGGTGAGGATCGCCTGGCTGAGATCGGAGTACGCCGCCTTGCGGGCGTCCTGCACGATGTAGCCGACGAGCACGAGGTCGGGCTTGTAGCGGTGCAGCAGCTCACGCCACAGCCAGAGGCCCTGAAAGCTCGTGTAGCCCGGCTGCCCGGCGTTGATCACCTCGACCTGCTGGCCCTTGGCCTGCAAGATCGCCTCTAGCCGCGCGGGGTAGCTCTCGTCGTCGGCCACGCCCCAGCCGAAGGTGGTGGAGCAGCCCAAGGTCATCACCCGGAACACGCCCGGGGTGCGCGCGGCGTCATGCAGCGGCGCGCGGAGCCCGTCGGCGTTCGTCGTCAACGGGAAGCTGACGCCGAGCTCCTTGTGGAGCGTCGGCTCGGCGCGCAGGTTGGGGTCGGTCTTCCAGTAGATCTCCTTGTGCGCGAAGCGCGCTTGGGGATCCACGGTGGGCCAGCCCACGGCGCGCAGCGCGATCTCAGCGCCCGCCATGAACAGCAGGACGCTCAGCAGCGAGAAGAGGAGCTTTCTACCGGTGCTCAGATGTACCTCCCTGGCGGCCTGCCACGGGCGGAGCTGAGTTTACCAGACTTGTGCGCGGCGCGTGGCCCGAGCCTGCGCGAGGCTCGGGTTCACCTCACAGGATCACTCCGCGCCGGGCGGAGAGATCGTGATGCCGGTGTGGTCCTCTAGGCCGCCGGACTTGTACCAGGTGTTGTCGTACCAGGTGTTGTCGTTGATCGAGATCGACAAGGTGCCGTGGCGGGGCGCGGTGTAGGTCGTGGTGACGCCGATGGGGAAGATCTCCTCGACCCCGTCCTCCGTCACAAAACGACCGATGAGCATCCCGGGCACGCAGCCCTCGGTGGTGCAGGGGTAGTCCGACGGCGGCACCTGCCCGGCCTGGCCGGTGACGTTCATCCAGTCGCCGCCTTGGGTGATGCGGTAACGGTCGGCCTGGGTGGCGACGATCTGCGCGGTGTTCCCGGCGCACAGCGGCACCGAGAGCTGCCAGCCGCCGACGATCTCCAGGTAGTCGAAGAGCGTGTAGGTGAAGGGCACCAGGCACTCTCCGGCGGTGAGCTTGTCGGGCAGACCACGAAGCCACGCCGACCACTCGTCGAGCGGCGCGCCCGCGCCCATCACCTGCTTACACAGCTCCAGGTTCTTGCGGGAGACGGCCTCGATCTGCTCGGGGCGGCCCAAGAGGACCGTCTCGACGTCATCGGACAGAGACGAGACGAACTCGACGCCGTCCTGGCGCTGGCCGCGCCACTGGGTGAGCTGCTCCTCCAGCGCCTTCTGCCGGGCCATCTTGCGGGCCGAGATGCCGCCGGTGCTCTCCAGCTCGTCGAAGTCGGGCGGGAAATAACACTGGCCCTTCCAGCCCTCCTCAGCGTGCCAGCCGACCGGCGGCGGGGCAGGGGCGACCTCCTTCTTTGGGCCACACGCGGTGAGCATCAGCAGAGGGAGGAGGGAGCGGGTCATAGAGGGCTCCTGGCCGAGAGGACGTTGTGGGTGAATCGCAGAGACACGAACAGGGGGTGCAGGAGCTTATCCTGATCACCCCCTGAACGGGCGCTCACACGACCAGGATCAGCTCAGCTGATCGCGAGGAAGCCGAAACCGAAGGTGAAGAGCACCAGGGTCTCGATGAAGACCAGACCGATGAGCATCGGGGTCTGGATCTTGTCGGCGGCCTGGGGGTTCCGGGAGATGCCCTCCAGCGCGGCGGCGGTGGCGCGGCCTTGGCCGAGACCACAGCCCACAGCGGCGAGACCGACGGACAGACCGGCGCTCAAGCCGATGCCACCGAGCTTACCAGCGCCGACGGCGTCCTGGGCGAAGGCGGGGTTGGAGACCAGGAAGAGGGCCACCGCGGTCAACGCGACGGTCATCAGCTTAGAGTTCATGGGGCTCTCCTGGGGAGGCGTGGCCCCCGCATGGGGGCTTGAGGGTGAGGGGGACAGCGAGACGAAGGGAACGAACGAGAGAGGGACCGATCAGTGCGCGTGGGCGTGATCGTGGTCATGACCATGGCCATGATCGTCGGCGTGGGCGTCGCCATGATCTTCATGGGCGACGGACAAGGCGATGTAGATCGTGGTCAAGAGCGTGAAGACGAAGGCCTGCACCATCGAGACGAACATGCCCAGGCCGACGAAGCCCGCGGGCACGAGCAGCGGCACGAGGTCGCTGGAGACGCCGAGGAGCAGGTGGTCGGCGAACATGTTGATGTACAGGCGCACCGAGAGGGTGACCGGGCGCAGCACCAAGGAGAGGACCTCAACGGGGAAGATGAGGATCGCCAGGGCGGGCATCGGGCCCGCGAGGTGCTTGATGTAGTTGAAGCCGTTCTCTTTGAGCCCGGCGTAGTTGAACACCAGGAACACCACCAGGGCCATCGCGAAGTTGTTCGAGATGGAGGAGGTCGGCGGCAAGAACCCGGGGATGACGCCCAAGAAGTTCGAGAAGAAGACGTAGAGGAAGATCCCGCCGAGGAGCGGGAAATACTTCATCGTGAGATCGCGGCGGCCGATGATGTTCTCGCAGAAGTTGAACAGGCCGCTGGTGAGGATCTCCATCACGTTGCGCGCGCCGAGGTTGTCGGCGGGGATGTACTGCTCCACACCACCCTTGGCCCGGGCGGCGTTGAGCCCCGAGCGCGCGGCCAAGGCGAGGATCGTCAGGATGACGAAGACCGTCCAGGCGGCGGGGATGACGTGGGCGTTGGCGAGCTCACCGTGGGCGTGGCCAGGCAGCGTCTCTAGCGCGTGCAGGATCTCGCCGTGCTCGACGCCAGGGATGAGGAAGAACCAGGAGAAATGGTACATCAGGCCTCCTGCGCCTCGACGACGGGCCGAACCAGACCGAGGGCGCCATGCGCCGCCACGGCGACCACCACCACGAGCACACCGCTCATCACCGGCAAGGGCTCAAGCGCCCCGAGCAGCGCCACGAGGCCGAGGCCCGCGGCGAGGCTCTTGATCGGCAGCAGCAACGCGACGCCGCCGAGCTGGCCTGTGACAAAACGCCGCACGATCACCGACATGAAGTAGAGGTGAACGAGGGAGAAGATCGCGCCGGAGAGGACGCCGACGCCCCAGTCCACGCCGCCGAGCACAAACGCCCCCGCCGTCATAAGGACGGCGGCGATGACGCTGTCTCGCGAGAGCATGGAGGGGGTCAACATCGTCAGTTCCAGTGGGCCGAGGCGGCTCTCGGCGGTGTGACGAGCGGGGCCGCCCAGGGGTGGGTCAGCCGGATTTGGGGCTGCCCTCATAGCACGAGCCCCCTGGAGCGTCAAACGACGCAGGAGGCGGGAATCACGGGTAGACGCTCGCGTCGATGGCCTCGGCGATCCCGGCGGCGAGGGTGTCGAGGTCGTGATCGGTGAGCGTCGCGGGCAAGAACGCCGCCTCGTATTGGCTGCACGGGAGGTAGATCCCCCGATCGAGGCAGGCGCGGTGGAAGCGGCCAAAGCGGGGGAGGTCGCAGCGGGCGACCTCATCAAAACGCCAGGGGGCCACGGGGCTGAAGTAGATCGTGATCATCGAGCCCACGCGGTGCATCGACAGGCCGGCCTTGGCGACGATGGGGGTGAGCCGCGCCTCTAGCCCCGCGGACATCCGCTCCAGGCGCTCGTAGAAGCCCGGCGCGCGCAGCAGCTCCAGGGTCTTGCGCCCGGCGGCGACGGCCAGGGGGTTCCCCGAGAGCGTGCCGGCCTGGTACACCGGGCCGACGGGGCTCAGGCGCTGCATGATCTCCCGGCGCCCGCCGAAGGCCGCCAGCGGCAGGCCGCCGCCGACGATCTTGCCCAGGCAGGTGAGGTCAGGGCGCACCCCAAAAAGCTCTTGGGCGCCGCCATAGGCGAGGCGGAAGCCGGTCATCACCTCGTCGAAGATCAACAGGGCGCCGTACCGATCACACAGGGCGCGCAGGCCCTCCAAGTAGCCGGGCTGGGGCGGGATGCAGCCCATGTTCCCGGCGACGGGCTCGACCAAGATCGCGGCGACGGGGGTGGCCTGGAGGTGGCGCTCGACGGCGTCGAGGTCGTTGTACGGCGCGGTGAGGGTGGCCGGGGCGATGATGCCCGGGGAGCCGGGCTGGGCGAAGGTCGCGACCCCGGAGCCCGCGGCGACGAGCACGCTGTCATGGGCGCCGTGGTAACAGCCGTCGAGCTTCACGATGGCGTCGCGGCCGGTGAAGCCCCGGGCGAGGCGCAGGGCGTGCATCGTCGCCTCGGTGCCTGAAGAGCACAGGCGCACCTGCTCGACGCTGGGGACGGCGTCGACGATGTCTTGGGCGAACAGGAGCTCGGCCTCCGTCGGCGCGCCGTAGCTCGTGCCCCGGGTGGCGGCCTCCTGAATCACCGCCACGACCTCGGGGTGGGCGTGGCCGACGATCATCGGGCCCCAAGAGCCGATGAGGTCGATGTAGCGGTTGCCGTCGGCGTCGATCAGCGTGTGGCCCTCGGCGGAGCGCACGAAGACGGGGTCGCCGACGACGGCCTTGAACGCGCGCACCGGGGAGTTGACGCCGCCGGGGATGACGCGCTGGCTGTCGTGGAAGAGCTGGCTAGAGCGGTTCATGGAGATCTCCGTTTGGGTGGCCCCCTTAACCCAGCTCAGGCAGAGATCTTGCGGTAGAGCGCGTGGCGCAGCGCCGGGTGCTGCAGGTGCGCGATGGCCTGGAGGAACCCCGGCGGGAACGGCGCGCGCAGGGCCTTACGCACGGCGGGATCCTCGATGCCCCGGGCGTCACACAGCGCGTCTCGGCTCCAGCCCGCCCAAGACGCGAGCTGCAGCATCGGCACCTTCGCCGCCCGGGCGTCGGGCTCCTGCCCCGTCGCCGCGCGCCAGGCCTCCTCGACCAAGGCCCAGGTCTCGGCCCGCATCGCCGGGGCCAAGGCCAGGGGCTCCAGCGCGAAGGGCATGTGGAACGAGCCCGAGAGGCGCAGGTGTTTGTCGGGGGTGGCCGCCCGGCGCAGCGGCCCGGCGTCAAAGAACGGCAGCTCACGCAGGCCCATGGCGTCCCACAACGAGCTGTCGCTGCGGGAGAGCGGGTCGAGGCCCTCGGAGGCGCCATGCAGGTTCGCCGCGCGATCGACCAGCACGGCGTCGGAGTCGGGAAACTCGCTTCGGGGCGTCGAGCGGAAGCTCACCGGGCTGTTGCGGGCCCGGCGCCAGCTCCCATAGGCGCTGAAGCTGGTGCGGCTCCACTCGCTGAGCTCGTCCTCCGGGCCCTCGACGAGGAGCTGGGCGCGCTCGGCGGGCAGAGAGAAGGCCAAGACCCGCACCCCCTGCGCCGCGCCACGGCGCGCCATGTGGCGCAGGAGCCACATTCGGTCGCCGTCGTCGCGGAAGAGGGGCCGGGCGCAGTCGCGCGTAAAGAAGAGTTGGAACCTCGGCATTCAGACAGCCCTTGGGCGGTCCTGCGCTCAGTCGCAGGCGCCCCACATGCCGAGCCCCTCGGCGCGGGCGGCGTCTTCGTCCGCTTGGAAGTCCTTCTTGAAGTCGTTGTTGTCGTCGAAGGGGTAGGCCCAGGCGTAGCCTTGGCGCACCATGACGCGGTTCACGAAGCCGGTCTCGCCGATGTCTTTGTGCGCGTAGGCCAAGGTGCGGTCGTAGGTGTCGGTGCACTGGTTCCCGAAGGTCAGCCACACCAGATCGCCTTGGGCGAGGTCTTGAAAGTAGCCGCCGGACTCGCTGGAGTAACACTCGGCCGGATCGCCGTTGTGGGAGAGCTCCGGGGCGTCGATGCCGATGAGGCGCACCTTAAAGTCGGCGCCCCCGGCTTGGGGATCGACCCAGGCCGTGTCGCCGTCGATCACCGTCTCGACCCGCACCAGGGCGGGCTCGGCGCAGGGGTTGCCTTCAGCGGGGAGCTGAGACAGGTCGAGGTTACGCACCCGCTCGTCGTCGAGCTCTTGGGGGTCGGGGGCCTCGGTCTCCTGGGGGTCGCTGTCGGCCTTGGAGTCGTCGGTGGGGGCGTCGTCGTCGCCGCCGAAGATGCAGCCGAGGGTCACCAGGAGGAGCAAGGTCATCTGCGGATCCCTTCTCGGCGCTCCAAGGCGCGGGCGAGGCGACGACCGAGCGCCGGGTCTTCACCCGTGCTGAGGCTGTCGACCAGCGCCGCGGCCTCCAGATCACCGAGGTCTTGTAGGCACATCGTCAAGCCTAACGCGGCGACCTTCCGTTCGCTGGGGCTAGACTCGGGATCGGCGTGAACGGCGACGAAGAGGCTGCGCGCCCCGGCATAATCGGCGACGGTGAGCTTGAGCCGGGCCTGGAGCAGCCGGGTGGCGCGGAGGAGCGGCGGCCACTCGGCGGCGCGCTCGGCGGCGAGGCGGGCGGCGTCGAGCTCGTCCGCGCGCTCGTGGGCCTCGGCGGAGAGCAGCCACAGGCGCCCGGTCAGCTCGGGATCTTCGCTGAATCGGGCGGCCTCGGCGAAGGTGATGGCGGCCCGGCCCGGCGAGCGCAGCTCCGAGGCCAGAAGCGCGGCGAGGCGCTCCCGGGCGTCCTGCGCGCTCGGGTGCTCGGGGTGCTCCCGCAGGAGCCGGTTGAGCAGGCGCACGCCCCGGTGGGCGTTGTCACCCTCGGCGGCGGCGAGGAGCGCCCCGCGCAAGAGCGCCTCGGCCTGGTCCTCTTCCCAAGGGCTGAAGCTCGCGACACGCTCATACGCGCCCAAGGCGGCCTTGGTCTCGCCCCGGGCGGCGAGGCCGTCGGCCTGGTCCAGAGCCCAGGGCGACCAAGGCCCGAGCGTGAGGGCCGCGGTGAGCGCCGGGAGCCCGAAGGCCAGTCCCAGCGCCCGCGCGAGGGCCCGAGGGCCCAGGAGCAGGGTGAAGAGCTTCATCTCGACCTCGTGTGCCGGGTCACGAGGGAGCATACACCAGATCGGCGTCGCCGGGGATCAGACCTCGGCGTCGGGATCGGCCTCGGTCTCGACCTCGGCCTGGGGCTCCGAGGGCTCACCGGGCTCCGAGGGCTCCCCCGGGAGCTCCGTGGACTCGGCGTCAGGCTCCTCCTCGTCGAGCCGCGCGACGGACGCGATGCGCTCGTCGTCGCTCACCCGCATGATGCTCACGCCCTTCGTGTTGCGGCCGACGACGCGGACCTCGCTGACGTGGGTCTTGATGACGCGGCCGGTGTTCGTGATCACCATGAGCAGGTCTTGTTCGCCGACGATCACCGCGCCCACGACCTTCCCGTTGCGGTCGTCGGTGAGGATGTCGATGAGGCCCTTGCCGCCGCGGCTCTGGGCGATCTTCTCGCCGTCGCGCTCACGCAGGTACTCGACGAGCGGCGTGCGTTTGCCGTTGCCCTTCTCGGTGACCGTCAGGAGCATCTCCGGCGCGTCCGGGGCGAGCACGAGCAGGGTGACGACCTCATCGCCCTCGTCGAGCTCAATGCCCTTCACGCCGCGGGCGACGCGGCCCATGTGGCGCACCTCCTCCCCCTCAAAGCGGATGGCCATGCCCCCGGCGGTGAGCAAGAGGACGTGGTCGTCGGGCTGGGAGCGCACGACCTTGAGCAGCTCGTCGCCTTCAGCGCAGTCATAGGCCCGCAGGCCGCCGGAGCGCAGGTTGCGGAACTCGCTGAGCTTCGTGCGTTTGACGAGGCCCTTGCGTGAGCAGAAGAGCAGGTCGCCCTCCTCATCGAGCAGGTCCCGAATGGGCAGCACGGCGGCGATGCTGTCTTGGGGCTCAAGCTGCACGAGGTTCACGATGGGCTTGCCGCGCCCGTCACGACCGGCTTCAGGGATGGTGTACACCGGCAGCTTGAACACGAGGCCGTGGGTGGTGAACACGAGCAGGTCGGCGTGGGTGTTGGCGATGAACAGCTCGGAGACGCTGTCCTCTTCCCGGGTGCGCATGCCCTTCTTGCCGAAGCCGCCGCGGGTCTGGGCGTTGTACAGCGAGCTGGAGCTGCGCTTGATCCAGCCGTTCACCGACAGCGTGACGACCTGCTCCTCTTCAGGGACGAGATCGAGGATGTTGAGGTCGCTGCGGGCGTTGATGATCTCGGTGCGGCGCGCGTCGCCGTAGGTGTCGCGCACCTCGATGAGCTCGTCGCGGATCACCTGCATGAGCAGGGCCTCGGACGCCAAGATAGCCTCCAGGCGCTCGATGATGCCCATCAGCTCGGCGTACTCGTCCTCCAGCTTGGTGCGCTCCAGGCCGGTGAGGCGGCGGAGCTGCATGTCGAGGATCGCCCGGGCCTGAACTTCAGAGAAGTCAAAGCGGGCGATGAGCTGGTCGCGGGCCTCGTCCGTCGTCTGCGACGCGCGGATGAGCGCGATGATCTCGTCGATGACGTCCAGGGCCTTGATGAAGCCCTCGACGAGGTGCGCGCGCTCCCGGGCCTTGCGCAGCTCAAACCGGCAGCGGCGGGTGGTGACGTCGCGGCGGTGGGAGACGTACTGGGTCAACATCTCCCGCAGGGTCAGCACCCGGGGCTGGTTGTTGACGATGGCGAGCAGGATGACGCCGAAGGTGCTCTGCAGGTCGGTGTGTTTGTAGAGCTGGTTGAGCACGATGTCGGTGAAGGCGTCGCGCTTGAGCTCGATCACGACGCGGCGGCCGGTGCGGTCCGTCTCGTCACGAATCGCCGAGATGCCCTCGATGCGCTTCTCTTTGACGAGATCGGCGACCTGCTCCATGACGCGGTTGGCGCCGACCTGGAACGGCAGCTCGTCCACGACGATGGACTGGCGGTCGTTGCCGAGCTCCTCGATGTGGGTGCGGGCGCGCACGATGACGCGGCCCCGGCCCGTGAGGTAGGCGTCGCGGATGCCCTCGCGGCCGTGGATGATGCCGCCGGTGGGGAAGTCGGGCCCGAGGATGTGATCCATGAGCTGCTCGCTCTCAAGCGACGGGTCGTCGATGAGCGCGACGGTGGCGTTGATGACCTCAGCGAGGTTGTGCGGCGGGATCTTCGTCGCCATGCCGACCGCGATGCCCTCGGACCCGTTCACCAAGAGGTTCGGGAAGCGGGTGGGCAGGACGTCGGGCTCTTGTGTGGTGCCGTCGAAGTTCGGCGAGAAGGTGACGGTCTCCTTCTCGATGTCGCGCAAAAGCTCTTCAGTGAGCTTCCGCATCCGGCACTCGGTGTACCGGTAGGCCGCCGCCGAGTCGCCGTCGTGGGAGCCGAAGTTGCCTTGGCCGTCCACCAGGGGGTAGCGCATGTTCCAGGGCTGGGCGAGGCGGACCAAGGCGTCGTAGACGGCGGAGTCGCCGTGGGGGTGGTACTTCTTGAGCACCTCGCCGATGACGCCGGCGCACTTCGTGTACTTGCGGCTGGCGAGCATGCCCTCGCTGTGCATGGCGTAGAGGATGCGGCGGTGCACGGGCTTGAGGCCGTCACGGACGTCGGGGAGCGCGCGCCCGATGATCACCGACATCGAGTAGTCGAGGTACGAGGTGCGCATCTCGTCTTCGATGTTGATCGGCAGGACGAGGCGGGCGTAGTCTTGGGTGGACATCGAGAGAGGCTCCAGCGCGGCGCGGGCCGCGAGCAGACCCCACCCCGTAACC
>JBEAVX010000065.1:0-2700 GCA_041160755.1 Pseudomonadota bacterium | reverse complement strand
ACGGCCTGGTTCACCGCGTCTTGATCGGCCCAGATCGACCACCGTGAGGGCGTCGGCGTGATGCCCGCGTAGAACAGCTTGACGCCGGGCTGGGCCTCATGGAGCTGCTGCATCACGCAGCGCACGTTATCCACCACAGACTGCACACCTCGACCATCGGCGATGTCGTTCGTCCCGGCGAACATGAGCACCGCCGAGGGCGCGTGGCGCAGCGCCAGCTCGGGGAGATGTTTGGCCACGTCCGCCGAGCGCGCCCCGCCGACGCCGCGCTGCAGAGGCGCGTAAGGGCCGAGCGCCCGCTGGGCCGTGCGCCAGCGGCGAATCGTCGAGGAGCCCACGAGCACGAGGCCCCCCTTGGGCGGCGGCGCGGCGTCGTCCTGGGCGCTCCACACGGCGATCTGCGCGGCGAAGGGGTCATCGCCGACGTCCACGAGGGCGCAGGGGTCGTCACTCCAGGGCAGGTCGGGGACGCCGGTGTCCTCGGGGGCGCTGTCATCCGGGGCGCTGTCGTCCGGGCGGCTCTCCTCGGCGCGGCTGTCGGCCGAGGTGTCGTCGTTCGGGGATTTGTCGCCCCCGGCGCAAGACAAGAGCGTGAGGGTGAGGATCATCAGGCCTCCGGTGGGGTCGAGAACCGCGCCGCCGCGCGGTCGAGGGTGGCCGAGAGCGCCGCCTGGGCGCCACGGATGAGGGCGACGGCGCCGAGCACGAGGGCGAACGCGAGGGGGTCCGGGGAGATCGAGAAGCGCCGCAGGGCCGCGCCCAAGCCCAAGAACAGCGCGACGTAGGGCAGAAGCCCCAGCCACGAGCCCAGCATCATCCCCGAGATCGGCGCCCCGGCCGCGCCGCCCACGAGGCCCACCAGCGCGAAGGGCGCCACGGGCAAGATGCGGAGCGAGAAGAACGCCACCCGGCCCCGGCGCTGAATGGCCTGGGCGATGGGGTTCACGGCGCTGCCCAAGAGACGCAGCACCCGACGGCGCCCCAAGGTGTAGCCCGCGCCCCAGGTCGTGGTCATCGCCAAGGTGAGGCTCACCGCGGCCAAGGCGCCGCCGCTCCGCGCGCCGAGCTCCAGAGCCGCGAGGGTGACGACGAGGGCCACGGGCACGCCGACGCTCAGGGCCAAGCCCCCCGCCAAGGCGAGGAGCAGCCAGCCGTCCCAGGTGGCGGCGATGGCCTCGACGGTGGCCCCGGCGAGGCGGATCGTGTCGTCGGGGCGCACCACCCCCACCCGCCACAGCCCGAAGCCGACGCTCAGGGCGAGCACCGACCACAGGCCCCGGGGCAGGCGGGCGGAGAGCCGCTCCCGGGCGCCACGTCCGAGCACGGCCTCGATCAACGCGGGGAGCTGGAAGGGCTCCGGCGGGTCGTAGAGCAGCTCCGCCTCTTCAGCGAAGCTCCCGCGCAGGGCCTCGGGGGCCACGCCGAAGGGCGCCAAGGTGCGATCCCCGCTGAGCAGGCCGTCTACGGCGCGCACCATCGAGCCCAGGCGGTCCTCTTCGTCGGCGAGCCGCGCCTCGGGCACGTCGAGGTGCTCGGCGATGAGCCGCCGCCGCAGGGCCGTGGCCAAGGCGCGGTCTTCAGGGCGGGTCAGCTCCAGACACAGATCGGCCTCGGTGTCGGCGCGTAGGCTGCGCGCGGCGAGGTTCGCGGAGCCCACACGCACATACCGATCATCGACGATCATCACCTTGCTGTGCACATAGAGCGCCACGCCGCGCGCTCGGGAGATCACCGGCCACATCAGACGCAGACGGCCGTGTCGATCGGCGCGACGGAGGCGATCAATCAGCCGCCAGCGGGCGAGCCCCACGGTGACCCCGGCGAGGGGGCCGCGCGGGTGCTCCGGGCCGACGATGAGCAGCTCCGGCCCCTCCGTCGCCTTGAGCTGGGCCTCCATGACCAAGGCGAGGTCGCGGGAGGTGAGGTACTGGTTCTCGACGTACAGACGGTCTTGGGCGGCGTGGATGAGGTCCACGAAGAGGGTCTGCACCTGTCGCCGGGGCGGGCTGGCCTTGGGATCGGTCAACGAGATCCCCACCCGCACGTCCGACCACTGAATCCCCTCCCCCTCCGGCCAGATCGGCTCCCGAGGCCCCGGCGTCGGCAGCGCCTCCCCCGTCGCCCGCCACCATCGCTCACGGACGAGCTGGCCCAAGGCGGCGGCGGCCGAACCGTCCACCATCATCATCACGTCGTGAAAAGGCGGGAGCGGCCCGCCCCGGGCGTTGACCCGGCGGGGGTCGATGACCCGGTGCGCGGGGGTGTCAAAGCGCCCGGCGGCGAGGTCAAGCCCACCACAGAACGCCAGCACGTCGTCGATGACCACGAGCTTCTGGTGGTGGCTGCCGCCCAAGGGGGTGCCGCTGTCATAGACCACCCGCAGCCGCCCGGCGAGGCGCGGATCGTCGAGCGCCAGCGCCCCACCCTGGCCCCAGGCCATCGTGCGGGCCATGTCCCAGGCCAGAACGTTGATCCGCAGCCGAGGGTGCAGCTCCAGCACCCGGGCGAAGAGGTCCACCACCCGGGCCGGCCCAGCGGCGTCAAACAGGATCACCGCGTCCGGGTCCAGCGCCCAGGCCGTGACGAGGAGCTGCTCCTGGGCCAAGGCGGCGGCCTGGGCCAAGGCCCGAAAGTACGCCTCCCCGTCGATGATCACCCGCGCCCGGACGCCCTCGGCGACCCGCTCGACGTTCTCACCGG
>JBEAVX010000665.1:0-3875 GCA_041160755.1 Pseudomonadota bacterium | reverse complement strand
GTGGTCATCCGAGTCTCCTGCGGCCCCTACTAACCCCGTCTGGAGCCCTCCGCCTGCTGCGCCGCGACGGGCGGTACAGCGGTGACCGTCGAGATTGACCCAAGATCGCGCCGAATGACGGCGCCCCGGTTGGGCCCGCCGAGCCGACGCATGGGGGCTCATGCTGAGGTGAGGCGGGCTCGACCCGGCGTCGTCCGGCAAGTGAGGTGGGGTCAATCTCGACGGTCACCGCTGTCGCCCTGCGAGCGCGGCACCCACCGCTGGGATAATCGCCCCGGGCCCAGGAAGGAACCATGGAACTCATCAAGCAGCTCATCGACCTCGCTCTGCACCTCGACAAGCACCTCGCCGAGCTCACGGCGACCTATGGCACCTGGATGTACGCCATCCTCGCCTTGATCGTGTTCTGCGAGACGGGGCTCGTGGTGACGCCGTTTTTGCCGGGGGACTCGCTCTTGTTCGCCGCGGGCTCCTTGGCCGCCATCGGTGAGCTGAACCCCCACGCGCTCTTCGGGCTGCTCGCGGTGTGCGCCATCGTCGGCGACACCGTGAACTACTCCTTGGGCTCCTACTTCGGGGAGAAGGTCTTCACGCCGGACGCGCGCATCTTGAAGACCGAGTACCTGGACATGACCCACCGCTTCTACCAAAAGCACGGTCGTAAGACGATCATCTTCGCCCGGTTCGTGCCCATCGTGCGCACCTTCGCCCCCTTCGTCGCCGGGGCGGGCAAGATGGACTACCGCCACTTCATCGGATCGAACGTCGTCGGCGGCTTGTTGTGGACGTCGAGCTTCATCTACGGCGGCTACTTCTTCGGCAACCTGCCCATCGTGAAGAAGAACTTCACCTTGGTGATCTTCGCCATCATCTTCTTGTCCGTGGTGCCCGGGGTCTACGAGGTGATCAAGGCGCGCCGCGCGCAGCAGGCCGAGAAAAACGCCTCCTCGGGGTGATCCAATCGGGAAGTTGACGGCTCCTTCACAACATCCACCCTGACCGTGAAGGAGCCCCCCATGCGACTCTCCATCGCCCTCTTCGGCCTCGTCTTGGCCTTCGCCGCCGGCCTCGGCGCGCAGCAGCTCATCCCCTCGGCCCAGGCTGAGGGCTCGTTCTCCAGCCGCTCGTACAACTGCGCGGCCTTCGTCGTGAAGGAGCACCGCTTCGACGACCGCACCCAGAGCTGGGTGTCCGCCGACAGCAAAGGGGAGGGGATGCGCTCCACCCGGCTCCCCGGCGGCTGGACGCCGCTCGGCGCGAACTCCGGCGAGAACGGCACCGTCGTCACGGCCTGCGGCGCCTCGCTCTGACACCCCCGGCGCGTCGTGATACCCTCCCGGGCGTCAGGATCGTCTTGGGAGGTGTCTGTGGTGGTGGACAACGAGGCGGTCGCGGGGGCCGCGCTCCGGCTGCGGGCCGGGATTCACGCGGCGAGCGCTGGCCTGGTCGAGCGGGAGGCGGTGGTTGAGCTGCTCATGCTCTGCGCCGTGGCGCGGGAGCACCTGCTCGTCATCGGGCCCCCGGGCACCGCCAAGAGCCTCGCGATCCGCCGGGCGACCCAGGTGCTCGGCGGTCGGCTCTTTGAGTACATGCTCGGGCGCTTCACCGAGCCGCCGGAGCTCTTCGGGCCCATCGACCTCAACCGCCTGCGGGAGGGGGCCCTGGAGACGCGCACTGAAGGCATGTTGCCCGAGGCCGACATCGCGTTTCTGGACGAGGTCTTCGCGGGCTCGACGGCGATCCTGAACAGCCTGCTCACCTTGCTCAACGAGCGGCGGTTCAAGCGTGGGCACACCTCGATGGTGTCGCCGCTGCGGGTGTGCGCCGGGGCGTCGAACTCTTTGCCCGAGCAGGGTGAGCTGGCGGCCTTCGCCGATCGGTTCTTGGTGCGGGTGTTCGCCCGGCCGATCTCCGACAGCCGCCTGGAGGAGCTTCTGGGCGAGGGCTGGGGCGCCTCGACGGGCGCGCTCACGCCGCTCGCGAGCCTGGCCGACCTCGACCTCGTCACCAACGCCGCCGCCCAGGCCGACCTGGCCCCGATTCGCCCGGCCATCGCGGAGGCCGTGCGCGCGCTGCGGGCGGCCGGGGTTCACCTGAGCGACCGCCGGGTGGTGAAGCTCCAGGGCCTCGTCGCCGCCGCCGGGGCCCTCGCCGGGCGGCAGACGCCCACCGACGCCGACCTCTGGCCGATCGTGTACGCGGTCCCCGACGAGGAGTCCCAGGCCATCGCCCGGGAGGCCCTGCGCCCCTTGTTGAGCCGGGCGGAGAGCGGGAGCCTTCCTGTCGCCGCTGAAGAGGCCAGCGCCGGGCCCGCCGCCCGGGCCGCGAGGTTAGGCGCCGCGCTCAGCGCCCTGTTGAGCGCCCCCGCCGACGGAGACGAGGCGAGCCGCCGCCGGGCCCGGCTCAAGGTCGAGGCGATCTTGCGTGAGGTGGACGCCGGGTTCGCCGAGGCCGACCTCCCGCCGGAGCTCGCCGCCCATCGGGAGCGCGCCCAGGCTTGGCTCCAGGCCCCCGCCCGGTGAGCCCGCCGCTGCCCACCTTGGCGCTGCACACCCTGCCTTGGCCCCGCCGGGAGCCGCCGCTCCCCCCGCGTGGTGTGCTCGCCGTGGGGGAGGCCGCCCGCCGCCTCGCGCAGCGCCTGCTGGACGAGGACGATGAGACCTTGGGCGGCCTGGAGGGCGCCTGCGCCGAGGGCCTCCTCGTCGTGCGTGGCCCTGAGATCGCGCTGCCGTGGGTAGACCGGTTGGTCTACTTCGGCGCCGAGCCCGAGTCCCCCGAGCTGTTTGTGCCCACGACCGTGGCCTGCCCCTTGCCCCCGGCCTTGACCTTGGCGGCGGTGCGCCGGGCCTCGGGCCAGCCCCAAGGGGCGCTGTTGGTGGTGCCCGACCCGCTGCGGGTGTTCCCGCTCTCGGCCTGCCGGGCCCTTCGCCGCGCGGCCTTGGTCGCCTGGTTGAGCGCATGATCCCGAGCCTCGCCCCCTGGTCCCGAGAGCTCGACGGCCTCGCGCCCAAGGCCGTGGCGTTGCTCACCGTCGTCTTGCCCCGGGTTCAACGCCTCCTCGACGCCGCCGAGGGCGCGGACGCCGCCCAGCATGGGGATCCCGACGGCCTCGACGGCCTGGCCCGCCGGGGGCCCTTTGAGCGCCTGCTGCTCTCGGAGTGGGCCTTGGCCGACGCCGTGCCCGAGGAGTTTCTGCGCCGGGCCGCCATGAATGAGCTGTTGTTCACGAAGCAGGCCACCCGGTCCCAGGCGCCGCCGCCCCGCCGCCGGGTGCTGATCCTCGACGCCGGGCCGGGGAGCTTGGGGGCGCCGCGCCTCGTGCAGCTCGCCTTGGTGTTGGCCGCCGCGCGTCGGGCGCGGGAGCGTGGGCAGGTCGTGGCGTTCGGCTGCATGGGCCGGGCCGAAGACGGGCTCATCGAGGGGCTCTCCGAGGCGTCGATCCGCGCCTTGCTCTCCTGGCGCACCCTCCACGAGCCGCCCCAGGACGCCCACACCCGCTGGGCCGCTGTGTTGGGGGACGCCGCCATCGACGGCCTGTGGGTGTGTGGCGACGGCGACTTCAACCGCGCCGCGCCGCCGGGCTGGGCCACGGTGACGGTGCAGGAGCCGTTCGGGGAGCCTGACGCCTTGGTCGTCGAGGTGAGCCGGGGTGGGCGGGCGCTGGGCAGCGTGCGGCTGCCGACGCCCGAGGGGGCGGCGCTCGCCGAGACCTTGGCGGATCCGTTCAAGGGCCCGACGGCGCCCAAGCCGCCCGTGGTGACGAACAAGGCGCCAGCAGACGACTGGATCACCCTCGATCCCCGCTACTTACGCTTCGTGGCCTTGGGGAACTACCTCATCTTCCGCCGTGGCGACCGCCGCGTCACCGCCGCGCT
>JBEAVX010000659.1:0-3828 GCA_041160755.1 Pseudomonadota bacterium | reverse complement strand
GTACATGCTCGCCCGGGCGTTGCGCACCCGCAGCGCGCTCCTGCTCGTGGCGCTGTTTGGCCTCGTCGCCTCCGGCAGCGCCTATGGCTTCACCCGGATCCTGCTCGTCTTAGAGAACCAGGTCGCCCGGGTGCTCCATGTGCCCCAGACCGAGACGCCCGGCGCGCTCATGGACGCCGTGAAGACGGACGTGGACTTCTTGGACATGCTCCGCGCCATGGTCGGCGGCGACGAGGCGCTCTTGCAGTGGGCCCTCGACCTGCCGCTCTTGACCGTGACCCACTTCTGGACGGGCCTCGGCACCTTGCCGTTCATCGCCGCCGCCGCCGGGGCCGAGGCGGTCTCCAGCGACATTCACGACCGCTCGATCCGGTTTGAGCTGGTGCGCGCGGGGCGCCTGGAGGTCGTCGCGGGGCGTTTTCTGGGCCTGTCGCTCCTGCTCGGCGTCGCGGTGTTCGGCGCCACGGTGGGCGTCTGGGCCGTCGCGATGCTCGGCATGATCAACAACCCGCCGATGGAGCAGATGACGACGCTCCTGAGCATGAGCCCGAGGCTGTGGATGTGGTGCCTGCCGTTCTGTGGCCTCGGCGTGGCGGCCTCCCAGCTCACCGAGAACGTGAACCTCGCCCGGCTCATCGCGCTCGCCGCCGTGGCGTTCACCTGGATCGCCTATGGCGTCATCGAGGCCGAGGTGCTCGACGGCTGGGTCCAGGCCGTCGCCGAGTCCGCCCAGGTGATCTTGCCCCAGGCGTGGATCAGCGCGATGTGGGGGCCCGGCTGGGGCTGGCTGACCCCGGCGGGGGTGTTCGTCGCCTTGGCCTGGTGCGCCTGGAGCCTCGGTTACCCCGTCATGGCCCGGAGGAACCTATGAGCCCGCCCTCCGCCCTCTCCGTGCGGGGCCTCAAGAAACGGTACGGCTGGCGCAGCGGGGCCTGGGCGCTGGACGACATGAGCTTTGAGGTGCCGTCCGGGGCGCTCTGCGCGCTCATCGGGCCGAACGGCGCGGGCAAGACCACGCTGTTCTCGGTGATCTGCGGGTTTTTGCCCCCGGACGAGGGCCAGGTCGACGTGCTCGGCCTCGGCCCGTTCTCGCCCTCAGTGCACAAGGGCCGCGTCGGCGTGCTGCCCCAAGACGCCGCCTTGCCCGAGCGCCACACGGCCCGGGACTTCTTGCGGTTCATGGGTGAGCTCCAGGGCCTCAGCGCGAAAGAGGCCAAAGACGCCGCCGAGCGGGCGATTCAGTCCGTCGATCTCAACGCCCGGGCGGACCACACCATCCTCACGCTGTCCCACGGGATGCGCCGCCGCCTGGCCACGGCGTCCGCGCTCTTGGGCAAGCCCGAGCTGGTGCTGCTCGACGAGCCCACGGCGGGCCTCGACCCGGTCCAGGCCCACGGCCTCCGCGAGCACCTGCGCCAGCAAAAAGGCCGCGCGACCCTGGTCATCTCTAGCCACAACCTCACCGAGCTGGAGCAGATCTGCGACTACGCGGTGATCCTGGAGAAGGGCCGAGTCGTGATGGCCGGGCCGATGGCCGAGCTGACCGCCCAGGCCCGCCGGGTGCGCTGGCGGCTGTCGAAGGCGCCGCCGATGGAGGCGCTGCGCGCGGCCTTGCCCGACCACGAGCTGAGCGTGCAGGAGGTCGACGGCGTGGTGGAGCTCCTGGAGCTGCCGCCCCAGGACGCCGATCCCGACGCCTCCTCCGTGGTGCTCATGCGCCTCTTGGCCGAGGCGGGCGTCGGCGTGCGGGAGCTGCGCCGGGGTCAATCGTTGGAGGAGAGCGTGCTCGCCGGGCGGACCTAGACCAGCCGGTCTACCGCCGCGACCAGCTCGGCGACCGACGCCATGCCCCCCATGCCGGTGTCGCCGCAGGCCAGGCGCTTCTCGACGGGGCCGACGACGTGGATGTGGGGGCAGCTCGGCCCGCCGAAGCTCGGGAGGTACGCCCCGGGGCGACGAGCGCTGGGCAGCGCCGCGCCCTCGACGCCGTGGTCTTCGAGCAAGGTGCGCAGGTGCCGGGCGGTCTGGGGGCTCTCCCACATCCAGGTGTTCATCGCCGGGGCGAGCACGATCGGGCGCGGGTGCTCCCAGGCGCGAAAGGCGCAGGTGAGCAGGTTGTCGGAGAGGCCCAAGGCGAGCTTGCCGAGGGTGTTGGCGTCAAGGGGGGCCAACAGCAGCAGCTCCGCCCACGCGCGCAGCTCGATGTGGAGGACCGGGTCTTCCCGGCGCCAGCGGCCATCCTCGCTGCCCTCAAAGCGCCACTCGTCGGCGTCGGTCATGAGCGCCCCCGCAGGCAGGCTCGCCGGGTCAAAAAACCGCAGGGCCGAGGCCGTCGCCATCACCCGGACCTCGTGGCCCGCGCGCATCAGCGCGGCGACGAGCTCGGGCACACGAATCGCGGCGACGGATCCAGTCACGCCGAGGAGCACACGGGCCATTGGTCCTTCCTTCACCGGGAGGGTATTCCCCACGGGCACTATCGACCAGCGAAGGCCCCATGACCGCCGCGCCGTCCAATGTCCGAACCTTGGGGCCCCTCGTCGTGCTCTACGTCGGCAGCGGCCTGCCCTACGGCGTCGTGAACGAGCTGGCCCCGGCCTGGCTCATCACTGAAGGCGCCTCCTTAGAGACCGTCGGCCTCGCGACCCTGCTGGGGCTTCCTTGGACGCTCAAGCCGCTCTGGGCCCCCGCCGTGGATCGCCTCGGCCGCGCCGGCGCCTGGGTGAGCGGGGCCTTGGCCCTCGTCGGGCTGTGCTGTCTCGCCTTGCCGAGCCTGCCCATGGGCCCGAGCGCCGCCGCCGTGCTGCTGCTGATGGCGTTCGGCAGCGCCACCCAAGACATCGCCGTGGACGGGCACGCCGCCGCCGTCACCCCGCCTGCCCTTCAAGGTCGGCTCAACGGCGCCCGGGTCGCCGCCTGGCGTGGGGCCGTGCTCCTCGTCGGCGGCGGCGGTGTGGCCTTGGCCCCGACCTTGGGCTTCCCGGTGATCTACGGCCTCTGCGCCGCGCTGTGTTTTGCCCTCGCCACCTTCGCGTTCGTGTTGCCCGCCCGGCCGCGCCCGGCCGCCGAGACGATGGACTACTGGGGCGCGCTCCTCGGCTGGCTGCAGCGGCCCGGCGGCGTGGTCATGGTGGCGTTTGTGCTGTTGTACAAGCTCGGCGACGCCGCGCTCTCCCCGATGGTGAAGCCGTTCTGGATTCACAACGGCATGACCTTGACCGAGCTGGGCCTGTTCTCCACGAGCCTCGGCGCCGGGCTCACCGTGCTCGGCGCCTTGGTGGGCGGCGAGATCTGCACCCGGGTCGGGCTCTGGCCGAGCCTCTTGGGCCTCGGGCTCATCCAGGCCGTCACGAACCTGGGCTACGCTGCGGCGGCGGCGTTCCCCAGCCGCGAGGCGGTCATGGCGGCGAGCGTCGGCGAGAGCCTCGGCCAAGGCTTAGGCACCGCCGCGACCCTCACCCTGCTCATGCGACTGTGTGAGGGGGAGCAGACCGCCACCCGCTTCGCCTTGCTCACGGCCTTGGCGGGCCTGACCCGGGTGCTGGCCGGGGCGGTGAGCGGCTACGGCGCGGCCTCCTTCGGCTACATGCCCTATTTTGTGCTGACCTTCTTGCTGGCGCTGCCCGCGCTCACGCTTCTCCCCGCGCTCCGGCGGCGCCTGCCCGCGCCAAACGCCTGATCCCCATCAAGAAAAGGTCGGCCCCACCTTGGGCCAACGAGCCGCTCTAGGGCGGGATGCTCAGCCCCAGCCCCCTCACGCCCAAGGCCGTCGGCCAAGCTCAGCCCTCCCCAAAACGTGGCTTCCTGCTACATTGGGGCCCTGTCCCC
>JBEAVX010000643.1:0-4710 GCA_041160755.1 Pseudomonadota bacterium | reverse complement strand
AGATCGACGAGCTCGCCCAACAATGCCACGACGCCATCGCGGTGCAAACAGACGTGCGCATCGCCGGAGAGGTGCAGTCGCTCATCGACGCCACCGTCGGCGAGTTCGGGCGCATCGACGTGATGATCAACAACGCCGGGCTCGCGGTGTATGGCGCCGTCGGCACCTACACCCCCAACGAGATCGAGGCCATCCTCGACACCAACGTCAAAGGCGTCATCCACGGCAGCCAGGCGGCGTTTAACGTGATGAAGGAGCAGCGCGGCGGCTTCATCATCAACATCAGCTCCATCGCCGGGAAGCTCTACCTGCCCAACGAGAGCGTGTACTGCGCCTCCAAGTGGGCGGTCACGGGCTACACCGGGGTCTTGGCGATGGAGGCGCGGCGGCACAACATCAAGGTGTGTAACGTCTGCCCTGGCGGCATCGACACGCCGTTCTGGGCCACCCAAGAGGTGCTGCCGTTCCCCAGCCACCTCGACCCCGAGCGCGACTTCATGCGCCCGGAGGAGGTCGCCCGGTCCGTGGTGGAGCTCGTCTGCACCTCGGGCGCTTACCTCGTGAGCGAGATCGTCATGCAGCCCCTCATCACCACCTGAGCCGGAGTCGCGCCCCCGTGGAGATCCCGCTGCCGTTGGGCGACGTGCTCGACCGAATCACCATCCTGCGCATCAAGGCCCGACGCATCACCGAGCCCAAGAAGCTCCAGAACGTCCACGCCGAGCTGGCGCTGCTCCAGGCGCGCTGGGACGCCCAGGCCTTCCCGCCTCTGCCCGAGGAGCCCGCCCTGGCCGAGGTGAACGAGCGGCTCTGGGACGTCGAAGACACCCTCCGCGCCTTAGAGGACCGCGCCGAGTTTGGCCCGGAGTTTGTGGCCCAGGCGCGCTCGGTCTACCAGCTCAACGACCAGCGCGCGGCGCTCAAACGCGCGGTGAACGAGGCCTTGGGCAGCGCCTTGGTCGAGGAGAAGTCCTACGCGGCTTACACGGTCAACCAAGGCGCTGACCTCGCCCGGCCCAAGGCGCCGGGATAAAGCGGCGTCCCGTCGGGCGACCTCGCGCCAAGACGCTCTCAGGATGCCACGATGCGACGCTCCGCCCTCTTCATCGCCGTCAGCTCGACGTTCACCTTGGCCTGCATCGGCGGCGACAAGCTCGGCCGCGGAGACGACACCGCGTCGGAAGACGACAGCGGCGGCGGTGGCGGCGCCCGGGGCGGGCTCTGCGGCGAGTACTCCGGCGTCGAGGGGGTCGGCACCACCTGGGAGTACAACTACAACGACAGCCAAGGCAGCACCGGCCCCTACGTCGTCGAGGTCACCGCCATCGACGGCAAGAACGTCGAGCTGGTCTCGACGCTGAACATTGAGGGCACCACCTACAGCCAAGACTCGACGACCACGAGCCAATACCGCTGTGGTGACGAGGGCATGGTCTTGCTGTCGTCGTACAACTTCTACGACGTGATCGCCTCGGGCTACGAGTACTCGGGCTGGACGGACACGACCTACACCAACGGCGCCTTGACCTTGCCCCGGACCCTTGAGGTCGGCACGACCTGGGTCTCGGACCAGAGCAACACCTACACCGACTCCAACGGCGGCGACGGCGGATCCTCCGACGTCTACACCTTCGAGGTCACCGCCGAGGAGGACGTCAACGTGCCCGCCGGGGCCTACACCGCGCTGCGGGTAGAGACCGCCGCCTACTCCGGCGCCTCGCACTACGTCGAAGGCGTCGGCTTCGTGAAGACCGACTACTTCCAGCTCACCCGCTACTCCAAGTGACCCTCGCCCAGGATCCGCCGATGCGCACGACTCGCTGCTTGTCTGTGTTGACCATGCTCTCCGTCGTCGGAGCCTTCACCTTGGCCTGCGGCGGAGACGCCACGACGGAAGAGGCCCCGCCGCCGCCGATCACCGCCGCTGATGAGGCCCCGCCGAGCCCCGTCCAGGCCCCGCCTGCGGCCGAGGCCCCGACCGAGGGGTTAGAGCCCGCCACCCGCTCGCCGTCTCATGTGAGCAAAGAGACCTGCCTTCACCAGTGCGCGATCTTGACCGAGTACCCCTACGAGCACGTCAAAGACAACTTCTGCACCCTCTGCGGCCACGCCGATCAAGACGCCTGCGAGTTCGACTGGCCCACGAACGACGTGCCCACCTGCGACATCTACGACCGCTTCCGCAACTGCATCTACGCCACCTACGGCTACACCTTTAAGGATCCCAAGTGGAAGAAGGAGTTCGAGAGCCAGCCCTGGTACAAGGCCGACCCGAACTTTAAGCCCGAGAAGATGAGCGAGGCCGCGACGTCCAACATCGAGTACCTCAAGCGCGCCAAGGCCGAGAAGATCGGCTGTATGGACTAAGGCGCCCACGAGGCCGCTGGGCACGGGGTCGGCGTGAGGTCATCGCGGTGAGGCGGTTTCGGGGCGATGGGGCGCTTTACGAATCGCCCTATACTCCTCGGGAAACCCAAGGAAGCAACATCACTCCTTGGGCCCGAGGTCCTCGATGATTCAGCTTCTGCTGCTTTGGCTCGCCCCCTTCGCCGCCGCCGATCCCCAGAGCCCCAACACCCTCGTGTTGCCCTCTGGGGAGGAGATTGAGCTGCCGTACATCCGCAACTGGACGGCGCCCGAGGCGGCGAAGAGCCTACGCTGGCCCGCCTGCCAAGGCAGCTCCTCGGCCATGACCGGGCCGACGGCGATCACGCTCCATGAGCTTGGCGCGCCCCACGACAACTTCGGCGACCCCACGGGCGAGAACCGCTGCATTCATTTTCTCGTTCGGCAAGACGGGGTGATCCTGCAGCTCGCACCCCTGGATCGTACCTGGAGCCACGCGCCGAACTCAGGCCACGCCATCGGAGTCGAGATCGCCAACGGCTACGGCGGCGCCAACGTCTCCTTCTCAAGCGGCCCCGACCGTATCGCCGTGAGCTGGTCGGGCGTGCGGTACCTGTACTGGCAGACCCCCCCACAGTTTGACAACCTCTACGATCTGATGATGAAGCTCGCCGAGATCGACTTCAACGGCGACGGCATAGCGGACATCCCGAAGAACGTGGCGAACGAGCGTATGGTGGACGACTACTTTTTGCTCTCGACCCAAGGGCTGAAGATCAACCCCGCCGTGGACGGTTGGCTCAACTCCTATGAGGGCATCGTCAGCCACAGCATCCACGCCTACGCTAAAGAGGTCCTCAAAGAAGACGGCAACGGGGGCCTCAAGAGGACCTTCGATGGCGCCCGCAACGACGGCGGGGCCATGGCGCTCTACACGACCTTGCGGCTCCGTGGGCTCAGCGCCGACGAGGCGCGCTGCTACGCCATGCAGATCGCGCAGGACAAGCTCTTGACCGACTCTTCAGTGGTGGCGTCGGTGGGCATCGCCAGCGAAGACTTCGTGTACCACACCTGGAAGGCCATCCCGCTGAACATCAAAGAGCAGGCCTGCGTCCAGGAGCTTGGCCCCTAAAGTCAGGCTTTCCCTGCCTCCCCAGCGGGCTTTGCCGGGGCGAGCACGGTGGTGTCGGCGAGGTGAAACAGCGCCATGCCGCCGAGCATCGCCCCGACGAAGATGAGCGCCTCGGACGCGCCGCCGACCACGGAGACCAAGGCTGGGCCGGGGCAGAAGCCGCCGAGGCCCCAGCCGACGCCGAACAAGGCCGCGCCGCCGACGAGGCGGGGGTCGATGTCGGTGCGGGTGGGCAGGGCGAAGACGCCGCCGAAGATCGGCGCGGCGAAGCGGGGCATGAGCCGCGTGGCGATGAGGTTCACGCCCATGGCGCCGCCCATCACGAAGGCCAAGGAGGCGTCCCAGCTCCCGGCGATGTTCAAGAAGTTCACGACCTTCGCGGGCTGGGTCATCCCGGAGATCACGAGGCCCGCGCCAAAGAGCAGGCCGAGCAGATAGACGCTCATCGTCGCGCGCATCAGGCACCTCCCAAGAGCCGGTCCATCAGGACGGCGGTGATCATCCCGGTCGCCATGAACGTCACGACGGCGACGAGGCTGCGCTGGCTGAACCGCGCGAGGCCACAGACCCCGTGGCCGCTGGTGCAGCCGTTGCCCAGGCGGGTGCCGAAGCCGACGAGGAGCCCGGCGACGGCGACCATCCACGGCGCGCGGTCGAGGGTGTAGGGGAAGGCGTCGAAGCCAGCGACGAGGCTCACCACACCGGCGCTCAGCAGGCCCAGCACGAAGGCCGCGCGCCAGCGCACGTCGCCGGGCTTGGGGTGGAGCAGGCCGCCGACGATGCCGGAGATGCCCGCGACGCGGCCGTGCAAGAGGAGCATCCCGCCCGCGCTCAGCCCGATGAGGGCGCCGCCCATCAGCGCGGAGAGGGGGGAGAAATCAGGGTTCATGGGGTCTCCTGGGGGAGCGCGAGAGAGGCGAAGCGACGATTGTACCGGAGCGCGCGGCCCGGCTCACAGCTCTTTCGCGAGCACGAAGACCGCCATCACCAGGACAAACACCGCGAAGCCTTTGCGCAGGGTGTTGGGGGCGATGAGGTTCGTGAGGCGGCCGCCGACGACGGAGCCCACGACGGCGCTCCCCGAGACCAAGGCCGCCAGGCCCATGTCGATGTCGACGTGTGTGGCGTGGCCGGCATAGCCCGCGAAACCTTTGAGCGCGATGACGAGCAGCGAGGTGCCGACGGCCTTGCGCATCGGCAGCCCGCCGAGCAGGTTCAGCGCCGGGACCACC
>JBEAVX010000059.1:0-3350 GCA_041160755.1 Pseudomonadota bacterium | reverse complement strand
GTAGTCGTCGAACGCGCGCAGGCTCGCCTCGTTGGGCCGAAGATCTTCCCAGGTCGTGCCGAGCTGGTGCTCGTGGAACGGCACCCCGAAGGTGATCACCGGGTGGGGCCGAGGCAGGCGGAGCTGGGCGTCGAGCAGGCCGAGCAGCCGCTCGAAGTGCTCGGCTTGAAGGCCGATCGTCTGCTCAATGTGGTCGCCGTCGCGGCGCAAGAGGCCCCAGGCGTAGGGGTTCACCGAGGCGTCGATGAACAGGAACGGGCCGTCGCCGGGGCCGGAGAGGTCGAGCGCCGGGCGCCACGGCGTGAGGCCCGAGTACGCGAAGGCCCCGAGCTGGGGCTGATCGGTGAGCGTGGTGAAGCCCAAGCCGAGGCAGCTCCGCAGCACCCGGGCGCACTCGGCGCGGTCGGCCTGGATGAGCCCAGGGACGGCCACGCGCAGGTCCGTCACCCCAGCGGCGCGGATCGCGCTCGCGGCCCGGGCGAGGTTCCGTTTGTGGGCGTGGGCGCCGAGCTCGTGCCCCCGGGCCGCCCAGCGCGCCACGGCGTTGTCCGCGCCCTCAAACGCCAAGGCCGCCTCGGCGAAGGGGAACCGCAGGCGCAGCCCCAGGCGATGGCCGTGGGCCTCGGCGATGGCGAGGATCTCCTCGACGAGCGCGCGGGCGGCGTTGTAGGTCGCCACGTCCCGGCGCCGCTCCAAGAGCGCGTCATCTACATGCAGCTCGGTGAAGAGGAACATACGCGCGGCTCCGGCATCCCGAAAGACGAGCTATCCTGTCGACCTCGGAGGTGCCTGATGAACCTTGTCCTCGCTCTTCTCGCCTGCGCCGGTGGTCCTGAGAAAGACCTCCCCGCCGACGACACCAACGTCGCCGTAGACGACAGCGCCGCCGATGACAGCGCCGTAGACGACTCTAGCGTCGGTGACGACACCTCTGATGACGACACCGGCGTCATCGACACCAACCCCGTCGAGGAGCTCTCCTGCGCGGACGTGGGCTACTCGGCGCCGGAGCCGACGCTGCCCGGCCGCTCGATGACCGGCCAGGCCACCTGGACGCTCGACTTCGACGAGACCGCCGAGGCCAACGGCTACGTCGATTGTTTCTACTCCCGCAGCTTCGAGGGCCTGGAGTACAACGACCAGGCGTACCTCTGCCCCGACTGCGACGTCTCCGCCAAAGGCACCGCCGTGATGTACGAGGGCGCCGACTGCTACGAGCCGCTCTTCGGCTCGACGGCCGACCGCGTCGAGTACTGGGGCTTCTCTGAAGACGGCCGCTTCTTCCGCTCCGGCACGACGAACGGCGCGATGGGTGAGCTGACCACCTTCACCGCCCCTGCCGAGGAGGGCGTCCCCGTCACGATCGGCTGGGCGAGCGACTACACGCTCACCAGCGGCGGCGGCTTCAACCTGAGCGCGACGGGCACCTTCTCGTGGGCCTGGGACGAGACCCACCTGCTCGCCGACCCCTCCGCCCCGCGCACCGTGCCCTACAGCGCCGGTTGGCCCCAGAACGACCCGGGCACCCACGTCCCCGTCGATCGCCCCGTGCTCGGCGACGTGGTCCCCGACTTCACCCTCTCCGACCAGTGCGGCGACCCGATCCGCCTCTGGGACTTCACCGGCGAGTGGATCGTCATCGACAACTCCCAGCACGACTGCGGCCCCTGTCAGTCCATGGCCCAGGGCGAGCACAAGTTCCTCACCGAGCTGCGCGCCGAGGGCTACCAGGTCCGCGTCATCACGCTCATGGGCAACGGCCTCTCCGACAGCCTCACGACGCCGTCCACGGACCTGCTCAACGAGTGGTCGGAGTACTTCGGCATCACCGACCCCGTCGTCGGGGATCGGGGCTACGCCTACGCCGTCTTCGGGCCTTGGCTCACCTCGACGGGGGAGGGCTACGGGTATCCGGCCTGGGTGCTCATCGGCCCCGACATGACTCTGCGCGGCGGCAACATCGGGTTCTCAAGCTGGGACGCCGTGGCCGACATGATCCGCGACAACGAAGGCGGCTGAGCCTCGGCCGCTCCTGACGCTGACTGACTCGGAGGCCGCCGGATGCGCGTCGTGTTGGTCACCCGTGGCGATCTCTTCCCCACGAACCACGGGGCGGCGGCCCGCGTCGTCTCCTTCGCCGAGCACCTCTCCCTGCGCGGGGACGAGGTGCTCTTGGTGAGCGAGGACCGCGAGGCCTACCTCCGCTGGCGGGCGGGCGTCGTGAGCCGCGTGCCGTACTCACCCCGGGCCCGGGCCGCCCAAGAGTGGCCTGGCCTGCGCGGCGGCGCGCGACTCGCCGAGCGCCTCTGCGCCCGGGTCGGTTACCCCGCCGAGGAGCACTTCCTCTACGCCGCCCAGTTTGATCCGGCCTTCTGGGGCCGCGTCGCCTGGGTCGCCCGGGCCGAGCGCGCCGACGTGCTTCAGGCCGAGTTCCCCGGCTACGCCTTGCCTTGCGCCGTCATCGCCCGGGCGCTCGGCCTCCGCTCGTCCTTGGTGCAGCACAACGTCGAGTGGCAGCGGCTCCAAGAGGTCGTCGGGCTCTCGGGCGGGGCGCTCCTGCGGGCGCGTGAGCTGGAGCGTCTGGCCTGCCTCGCGGTGGACGACGTGATCACCGTGAGCGCCGATGACCGCGCCCGGCTCGTCGAGGTCGGCATCCCCGCCGCGAAGATCACCGTCATCCCCCACGGCGTGAGCCTCGCGGCCTACGCCGCCCCGCGCCCGCTGGACCTCCGGTGGAGCCTCGGCTTAGACCCGGACGCGGCGCTGCTCTTCTTCCACGGCACCCTGCACTATTGGCCGAACACCCTCGCCGTGCGGTTCATCGCGGAGGAGCTCTTGCCGCGCCTCGCCGTGCGCGCCCCCAAGGCCCACGCGCTCATCGCCGGGATGAGCCCACCTCGGGCCTATGAGCACCCCAAGCTCACCTTCTTGGGCCCCGTGAACGACCTCCCCGCCGCGATTCACGCCGCCGATCTGTGCCTCTGCCCCGTGCCCTCCGGCGGCGGCACCCGCATGAAGCTCCTGGAGTACTTCGCCGCGGGCAAGGCCACGGTCTCGTTCACCAAAGGCGCCGAGGGCCTGCGGTACACCCCCGGCGTCGAGCTGAGCATCGCCGACACCGCCGACACCTTCGCCGCCGAGGTCGCCCGGCTCCTCGCGGACACCGCCGCCCGCGAACGAATGGGCGCCCAGGCCCGGCGGCTCGTCGGCTTTTACGACTGGTCGCAGATCGCCGCCCGCACCGAGGCGCTCTACCAAGGCCAAGGACGCGGCGCGGACTACAACGACGAGGCCATCGCCGCCCTGCGCCGGGGCGACGCCCCTCCCCCGCCCGGCGAGCCGCCTCGGGC
>JBEAVX010000620.1:0-5809 GCA_041160755.1 Pseudomonadota bacterium | reverse complement strand
GCGACCACCCGATACCGGGGCGTGAGGCCAAGGCGCGCCCCGGCCGCGGCGCTGCCGACGAGGATCGCCGCGGCGCCGTCGTTGAGCGTCGAGGAGTTCCCCGCCGTCACCGTGCCCCCGGCCCGAAACGCCGCGCCGAGCTTGCCCAGGCGATCGAGGCTCGTGTCCCGGCGCGGGCCCTCATCCGTGGTCACCATCGTCGGCGGGCCCTTGCGCTGGGGGATCGGCACGGCGACCAGCTCACCGGCATACCAGCCCTCGTCCTGGGCCCGCAGGGCCTTCTGGTGCGAGGCGAAGGCGAAGGCGTCTTGATCCGCCCGAGAGATCTGGTGCTGCTCGGCGAGGTTCTCCGCCGTGGCGCCCATGGGCTCCAGCGGAAAGAGCTGCTCCATCTTGGGGTTTGGGAAACGCCAGCCCAAGGAGGTGTCAAAGGCCGTGAGGTTTCCGAACTTGGGCGCGGTGTTGCCCCGGGGGATCACATACGGCGCCCGGGACATGCTCTCGACGCCGCCGGCGACGGCGAGGCCGAGATCGCCGACGGCGATGGCCCGGCTGGCCTGGGAGAGCGCCTCTAGGCCCGAGGCGCAGAGGCGGTTCACGGTGACGCCGGGCACAGACTGGGGCAGCCCGGCGAGGAGCGCCGCCATGCGGGCGACGTTGCGGTTGTCTTCACCGGCCTGGTTCGCGTTGCCGAAGAAGACCTCCTCGACCTCTCCGCCATCGACCCCGGCGCGATCGAGCAGGGCGCGGATCGTGTGGGCGGCGAGATCGTCGGGGCGAACGTCGGAGAGCGCTCCCCCGAAGGCGCCGATGGGCGTGCGGACAGCGTCAAAGATCAGCGCGTCGGTCATTCGGGTCTCCTCTTCTTCGTCCACGTCGTCACCCAGGACGATCGCCGCTCCGATAACCCGCCCAGCCCCCGATCGGCGCCTGACCGCCCCCAGGGCCCACCCGCCGGACAGATCGAAAAAATTTGACCTCCTGTGCGGAACTTGTGCTAATTGAATTGCACAACCGGGTGTGCCTCAGGGGTTAGTCCCCCCGAGAGGTCACAGCAGCGGCTCTGAGCGGAGGTCGTATGGTGGTCGCGCGAGGCAGGACAGGCGATAAGGCCCTCGAAGGTGCTCCAGCGGAGACCCAGCTCGGGCGACTTCTTCTGGAGGGCCCCCTGTTCAATCAAGGTGCACAGCGGTTAGACTCCTGGCCCGATGACGGTGAGCCCGCCCGTCGAGGCGCCGCCGCCGAGGAGTCTTCCCCCATGATCGCCGACCTGCTCCGCCGCGCCATCGCCGACAAAGAGTGGACCATCAGCCGCGCCGCCAAAGAGGCCGACGTAGACCGGTCCTTCTTGAGCCGCCTGCTCAGCGGTCACCCGCCGCCGAAGGCCCGCGACGGCCGCAAGCCCGTCGAGCTCGACCCGCGCTACCAGAAGATCGCCCAAGCGCTCTCGCTCGACGAGGTGGCCTTCCTCAACGCCGTCGCCGCCGAGCAAGACTCCGTGCGCTCCCGCGACCCGGACGAGTACGCGCTCCTGCTCTCCCGCGCCGTGGCGGCCTTGCCTCGGCGGTATGAGCCCGAGGTGATCGCCGAGGTGAACCTCCTCGTCGGCCAGCTCGGCCCCACGATCCGCCGCGTCGGCGGGCCGATGGAGCTCTACCACCAGGTGCGCTCGTTGCCCGCGATGCGCGCCGGGCGCCGGGTGAGCAGCGCCGGGCAGTCCGAGGTGATCGTCAGCAACCACAAAGGCAAGGATCCCCTCTGGGAGGACGACCACCTGCCTCCGCTCTCCGACGCGCTCATCGAGCTCGGCTACCGCTGCCACACCGCTGAGGCGGACGTGGGCCTCGACGTGCGGTTTGACATGGCCGCCGTGCTCCAGAAGCTCGGCACCCGCGACCCGGACGCCGTTCGCGCGCTCCTGGGCGTCGAGGAGGGCTAGCCCCTCCCGGTCTCCCCTCGGCGATTGCGCCGCGCCCCGACGCCGTGGGCGCGCACCTCCGCGCGTCTTCGAGCGCCGCTCGCCATGCGAGGGCGCAGACATCCGAGGATCTGCGGATCGAAGGTGCAAGACCGCCCCCTCCTCCGCGTATAGTGCTTCACCTTGAGCGCGTCCTGCGCCCCCGTCCCGCTCGCCTGAAGCGCACCGGCCAAAGCCTCCATGCTCTTCGCCTCCATCACTGAGTTTGGCGCCGTCATCGCGGGCTATCGCCGGGTCTTGGACGATCTGGCGCGGCGCCAAGAGCGGCTCACCGGCCTCTTGGAGCCTGAGCGCGCCTTGGCGGGCACGCTGGGGCCCACGGACCTCGTCGAGATCCTGCTCTTCGACAGCTTCTTCCCGATGGCTGAAGTCGGCGGCAGCGCGGCCCACGCCTTCCGCCGGGCGATCGGCGTGTTCTGCCCCCAGCCCGACGACCCGGTCTTGCGCTGCGCGCCCCGGGGCCAGCCCCAGCTCGCCTCGTCGATCCTTGAGCTCGCCTGCGTGCAGGACGTGCTCGCTGAAGACGCCGAGCGGCCGTTTCTGGGCATCATCTACGCCAAGGCCTCGGCGCTGGCGAAGCTCTGCGTGCCCGCCCTGGGTGAGCCCGGCGGCGACCTGCTGGCGACGGCGCTTCTGCGCCACTTCTTGAACCCCGCCCAGCGCTCTTGGCGTGAGGATCCCCTCGTCTACCTCACCGGGGCGCTGGGCGACCGCACCTTGCCCGCCGACCTCGTCGCCGCCCGGCTCTGCCCGCTGGGCGGCCTGGACAGCGTCGACATGGTGCTCCTCGTCCGCGCGCCGCGCCTGGAGCTCATCGGCGCCGTGGCCTGGGCCCTGCGGCGCTCGACCTTGGGCGATCTCTGGCCCCAGGCGAGCATGGACGGCCTGCGCGGCCACGCCCGGCGCATCGCCGGGGTGAACGACACGACCGCCTGGGACCAGAGCCCGCTGTTCGCGAACACCTCGACCACCCTGGGCGTGCCGATGCGCCGCCGGGCCGAGGGCGCGCCGCGCCACCACCTCGTCGGGCGCTACGCCCCCAATGAGCCCGGCCCCTACTGGACCTGGGAGAGCCCGAAGGGTGACCTCCGCAGCGCCGCCGATGAGATGGCGCTCTTGGTGCGGTACCGCTTTCAGCCGGGCACCTTACGCAGCCTCGGCGACGAGACCGGCCTGGAGGCCCAAGAGGAGGGCAAGACCGGCGACGCCTTGCTCCAGCTCTTCGGCCAGCGCGACGCCTTGGCGTACAACCCGCGCATCTTGCAAGAGCCCGGGCAGCTCCGCCCCGTCGGCCGCTACACCGTGGATGAGATCCTCGGCTTCATGTCTGGGCTCACCGGGGCGAACAACCCCACGGCGCCGACGGGGATCAGCTCAGTGACCGAGGTGGCCCTCGTCGTGCACAACATGGGCAGCCTGCGGCACCACATGCCGTCGAACGACCTCGCCGAGCGGTTCAAGAGCCGCCTCGGCGCCGTGCGCGAGTTCCACCTGCGGCGCAAACCCGGGGACTTCCCTGGGCCTTGGCTCGGCACCTGGCTCCAAGGCGCGAAGGTCGCGGGGCTGCCGTACCCGCTCACCAACGGCGTGCTGAACCTCGTCTGCTCGGTCTTGGACTACCTCGACGACGACCTGGAGAGCTTCCTCGACCTCTTGCCGCCGCTCCAGCACCTCATCGACTGGGCCGACGCCTACCGCCGCCAGGCCGGGGTCGACCGCTGGCCTGACCGCGAGCTGGACGACCGCGAGCTCTCGGCCTGGAGCCGGGAGATCTGGCAGCACCTCCGCGACCAGCCCCTGCCGCCGCAGCTCCGCTCGGCCTCGACCATCGCCCGGTTTCACGAGACCTTGGAGCAGCTCGCGACCTTCCGGGGCCGCCGGGACCACCCGATGCGCGCGCCCACCGGCACCTTGGCCTTTGAGGGCCACGCCGGGTACCGCGTGAGCCGCGACGCCTTCTCGACCTACGTCAAGGCCCTCGCCCAGGCCTTCCAGCCGGGCCGCGCCGCCGACACTCTGGGCCGGGTGATCATCCTCGACAGCGCCGCCGGGCGACCGACCTGCACCGCGGAGGCCGGGGGCACGGCCACGGTGCGGGTCTCGGCCATGGCCGTGCACCACCCGATTCATTGGGTCTTCGGCCACGAGATCGCCCACGCCTCGTTCTCCCACACCGTCGTCAACAGCCGCCCCGACCTGTTCCGGGCGGGGCACTCCTTGTGTGACGCCGCCAAGCAGCCGCGAAACCTGCTCAAAGGGAGCATCGCCCGGCTGCTCAACGCCGTGAGCGACTCCTTGTGGGACGAGTTCGCCGCTGATGAGGGCTCGCCGTTCTGCCGGGCCGTGGCCGATGTGCTCACTGAAGTCGCCGCCGACCTCTTGGAGTGGCGCACCCTGATGTTGGAGGGCGACGGCCCCGACGACGCGGCCCGCCGCTTCTGGTTCGTCACCGGCCCCGGCCTCGTGCACGGCCTCCGCGACATCTACGGCCGCGCGCCCATCGGCCTGCGCCGCGTCGCCCGGCTCTTGCTGCGGGTGTACTTCGTCTCGCGGTTCACCACCCGGCGCATGGCCCCGGGCGTGTGGCGGGAGGACCTCCAGGACCTCTGCGAGTGGATGTTCGGGATGCGCGACGCGATGAGCGAACAGAACCGCGTCAACCCCCTGCAGCGCATGGCCGACCAAGACCTCATCGAGCGGATGCGCTGCCTCAAAGAGGACCTGGAGATCCCCGACGAGCAGTGGCACGCCGCCGTGGTGAACCTCGTCGTCGACCGCTCGATCACCGCCCGGGAGGACGACGACGACTTCGCCGAGTTCAGCCGGGTGCAGCAGGTCGTCGACGCCTGGATCCCCTTCGTCGAGGCCCTGATGAACCTCGCGCCGCCCCCGGCGCTGGACGACACCCGCGCCATCTACGCCCGTTACCTCGACGCGCTCATGGCCCAGCCGGGCTGGGAGCACAGCACGCCCTGGCCCCAGCTCATCCCCGGTCACCCCGATCCCCGGGCCTTTGAGCGTGGGGAGGGGCTGGAGGGCCCGTCTCGGCGTCGGCCCCGCTACGAGTCTCCGGCGCTCTCTAGCCGAGGTGGCGTCATGCTCGCCTCCGCCAAAGAGCGTCAGGCCTACCACGACCTCACCCTGCGCTGCATCCTGCACCTGGAGGACCTCAGCCGCGCCCGCCGCCGGGAGGTGCTCGGCCGCTACCTGGAGCAGGGCGAGCGGGGCCTCAAGGTGAACACGCCCCGGGAGTGAGCCTCAGGCGCCCTGGACCTCGCCGATGACGACGTTGCCCTCGTCGTCGGAGAGGTAGAGCTTGAACTGAAACTCGGTCGGGTCAGAGCAGGACAAGCCCGAGGTGTCCTCGCGGATCGAGCCGACGATCTGGCCGTCTTCACCGACGACCACAAGATCCTCGAAGGTCTCGATGAGGCCGCCGCCTCGGTAGGCCTCAAGATCGGCGAAGGTGGCGAGGCTCTCGGCGCCTTGGGGGTCGTTCGCCTGACCGGAGATCTGCCAGAAGTAGTAGGTGTCGCCGGTGGTGTGCTGCTCACAGGTGACGGCGAGGGAGGAGATCGTCGGCGCGTCGGGGTTGACCGCCGGGCCGTCGCCGGTGTCGTCGGCCGACGCCTCGTCTTTGTCGCCGCAGGCCACCAAGGCCACGAGGCCGAGGGCGCCGAGCGCCCAACCTACACCACGCACACCACGCCGCTCGCCCATCATCTCCTCCTTCGGTCTCTCTGGGGACACCCCCATCATGCCCCAGCGGCGGGCGGATCGCCAACCACGCGCCGTGGGGCGGCTCACCCAGGCCCCCTGTGCGCCTTGGCC
>JBEAVX010000569.1:0-5350 GCA_041160755.1 Pseudomonadota bacterium | reverse complement strand
GTTCAACGACACCTGGGCGCTCGGCGGCGTGTCGATGCGCTGGGTAGACACCCACCGGGTCGTGCTCAGCGGCGAGGTGCTCGTCGGCGGCACCGTCCGCGCCGGTGACCTCAGCCGCCGTGGCCCCGCCTCTCAGACGACCTTACGCCTCGCCCGTGGCCACGGCCGCGTGGTGCCCGCGCTCACGTTGAGCTCTCGCCATGTGCTGCTCACCGACGTTCAAGAGATACAGACCGCCGAGGGCGACGTGGTGGAGCGCAGCCGGTCCATCGCCTGGAGCCCCGTGGCCTCGTTTGATGTCGGCGTCGGCGTGTGTCCGGGCTTCGCCGTCTCGGCGGGGCTCGACGTGCCCTGGTTTGATCCACCGGGCTTCTCCTTGCCCGGCGCCCACGTCAACCTCATCGTCGGAGGCTGGAAGTGAGCCGCTTACCCCTGCTGCTGCTCAGCCTCTCCCCCCTCCTCGGCTGCGTGAACAGTCGCACCCAGTGGGTGGAGGTCACCGTCACGACGGAGCTGATCGCGCCCGAGGGCCTGTCCGCGCCGGTGTTCGGCGAGTGGAACCACACCTGGTCCGGCGAAGGGGAGCTGCGCGTGCCCCTCTTGCCGTTTGAGGACTTCGCCGCTGACGGCCCGGGTGTCGTCACGACGACCCTGCTCGTGCCCCTGGACGGTGTGGAGGGCCTCACGCTTTATGCCTGGATGGACCTCGACGGGGACGGGCTGCACTGCGCGCCCGGCGTGACGGATGAGCCCGCCGGGCTGGGCGAGGCGCTGCCGTTCCCGGCGACGGAGGCCGCCGTCACGCTCAGCCTAGAGGCCCCCTGCTTAGGCGCCGAGGCGCTGTGGGACGGGGGCTGAGCGCACGACCTCGCGGAGGAGACGCCGCGAGGTCGTGACCGCCCCTCGATCAGTCCGCCAAAGCGCGCACGTTGGCGTTCTCCACCTTGGCGATGCGCGGCCGGGCCTCGTCCGCCAAGGGCCCGGCGAGGGCGGCCTGGGCGAGCTCCAAGGCCAAGGGCTCGGGGAGCTGGTCCAGCTCGGTGATGAGCATCAGCGCGAGGCCCTTCGCCGAAGGGTCGCCCATCCAGCCGATCAGCTCGGCCTTGGCGGCCTCGCCGTGGTTCAAGGCCAAGCAGCGCGCGGCGCGGGTGGACGCCCAGGGCGGCTGGTCGGCGTGGTTGGCCACGAAGAGCAGGTCGGAGACGGGCTCGGGGGTGAGCGCGGCGACGGCGGCGCAGTCGGGCTCGGGATCCCGCACAGAGAGCGCCTTGTGAACGGCGGTTTGGCTCTCGGTGGGGTTGATCGTCGGGCCGGGCTGGCCCTCGACGGGCACGGTGGGCGCGCCCTCGGGGGTGGTCGGGGCGTCTACGGTCTCGGCTTTGCGGCCGCCGCAGGCGAAGGTGAGCAGCACAAGAGAGAGCGTGAGCATGTCGGGAAGCCTCATGTCGGGCAGCCTCACAGGGCGCCGGTGTAAAGGTTCATGACCGCGCGCTGATCGACGGTCAGGTTGCCCTGGGGCTCACAGTCGGTGAAGGAGCACAGAGGGTAAGGGAACATCAGGTTCTCGCCGAGCTGGGACTCACACTTGCTGTAGCTCGTGCACTCGACGGTGTCTTCTAAGGCGTCGTAGTAGTCATACGTCGCCTCGACGGGGTGGAACAGGCCGAGGTAATGGCCGACCTCGTGGGCCATCGTCTCACCGAGGAGCAGCACCTCAAACTCTTCGAACTCCCCGTCACGCCCGGCGTTCGTGAGCCACGAGATGTACACCGCCGAGTTCGCCGTGGAGACGAGGGTCCCGGGGACGCCGCCGGACTGGCCGTAGAGCCCGCGGATGTCGTTGATCGTCTCGCCGATCACGACGGTGACGTCGTCGTCGTCGCCGCCGTAGTCCACGGCGTCGTTGGGGAACGGCGCGACGCTGTCAACGTTCAGCTCGGGGTCGAGATCGGAGCTGACCTCGGTGACCTCGATGGTGAGCCCGGCGGCCGCCCAGACCTCCGACCAACGCACCAAGGCGCCCTCGACGGCCTGCTGGAGATCGTTGCGGCTGTCGAGGCCCTCGGCCCACACCAGGCGCACCTTGACCACACCCTCTTCGAGGTTGTTGTCGGTCTTGGTCTGCACGGTGTACTCCACCGGCACGTCCTCGACGTAATAATAATCCTCGTCTACGGTCGTGAATCGCGCCGTCCAGGTCCCCGGGGTCAAGGTGCGGTCGCCTTCGCGGACGGGCCAGTTCACGATGCTGTCGTAGCCGTAGATGTAGAACGCGCCGGTGAGCGACTGTGTGCTCTTGGAGTTCAGCCAGTCCTTCCAGTTGACGACCTCATCGCCGTTCTCGTCGAGGATCGCCTCCACGGAGAGGTAGGTGTTGGTCTTGGCGGTGACCATAAAGCTGACCTCGTCGCCGGTCAGCTCGATCGGCACCAAGACGCGCCCGCTCTGGTTGGAGAGGATCGAGCCGCGCTGGGTGGTCAGGGGGCCCTCGGTCACGGCCGTCTCGGTGTTGGGCCTGCCGTCCTTGTCACCGCCGCTCAAGCAGGCGGTGAACGAGAGCAAGGCGGGGAGCGCGAACAACGCGCGGTGCATAGGGGCTCCGGGGGGCGCTCTGCGCGCACTCACTGGGTGGACTCGTCGTCTCCGATCTCTTCGCCGCCCCGGGACGGGCGGAACTCGACGCTGACGTTCTGGAGGGCCGCGTGGACCTCAGACTCGGTGTAGTCGAGCATCTGGCGGATGAGCGCCTCGTTCGTGGCGCGCACGTCGCGCACGAGCTGCCGGGCGATCATGTACTGGAACGTGTACGCCGCGGGCGCTTGGGAGTTGTAGAGCTGCTCAAACCGACGGCGCGGGAGGCTCGCGACGACCACCTCCCCCAAGGCCGTGCAGCTCGCGCTGCGGGGGCCCTCGTCGATGAGCGCGAGCAGGCCGAAGAGATCCCCCGAGGCCATCCGGGCGAGCAAGGTGGCGCTGCCGTCTTTGGCTTTGCGTGTGGCGATGACCTCGCCCTCGATGATGAGGAACAACGAGTCGCCGGGCTCTCCTTCACGGATGAAGACGTGGCCGTCGCGGTACACCCGCACGGTCATCGCGGCCTCGACGCCTTCGAGCTCGTTGGCGCTGAGGTTCTTAAACTCTGGGGCGTTGCCCAGGGTGTGCAAAAGGCTCATGGGCGGCTCGGGGTCATAGGATCCCCTGGGCGTCGTCGGCCTCGGGGCGTGTGAGCTGCAAGGTCGTCGAGTCCAGGCGGCGGATCACCCGGGCGTTGGAGCTGCGCAGGCGCTCGACGAGGGTGAGCATGAGCGTGTGCAGCATGCCGCTGGCGACGCGGGGGTGCTCCAGGCGCAGCGCGGAGAAGGCGTCGTGGCTCAGCACCAACAGCGCGCTGTCTTTGACGGTGCGGATGCGCGCGGCGGCGGTGCCTGGGCTGATCAGCGCCAGCTCGCCCACCCAGCTCCCCGGCTTCACCTGGCCCAAGATGAGGCGCTGCCCAGCCTCCGTGAGGTCGGTCTCTAGCTCACCCGAGGCCAAGAGGTAGAGCGAGGTGCTGAGATCGCCGCGCTCGATGAGCACCTCTCCGGCGGGGAGGCGCAGCGGGTTGAGCAGGCGCAGGAGCGTCTCGGCGTCCTCCTCTTGACCAGAGGGGAACAACCGGGGGAATCGTCGGAGGAGCTGGGCGGGGGAGAGGCTCACGCTGGGGGACTCCGGGGCGCGCTGTTCATTATCGCCCAAAGAGGGCGCCGGCGGGGCGAGTCGCGAGCTCAAGCTGGATCCCCGTCATCAAACCGACATGAACCGTGCCCACGGAGCCATCGGGCTCGACGACGACGGTGGTGGGGATGGTGTTGACCCCGTAGGCGCGCTGGGTGGCGGAGTCGGAGCGCAGCACGGGGTAGGTGATCCCGAGCTGGGCCGTGGCGGCGCGAAGCTCGTCTTCGGTGCCGTCGGTGGCGATGCCCAACACCACGACGTCGGGGTTCTCCGTGGCGAACTTGGAGAACCAGGGGATCTCGGTTCGGCAGGGGCCGCACCAGGTCGCCCAGAAGTTGAGCACGACCGTCTTTCCGCGCAGCGACGACAGGCTCACGGGCTCACCGCTCAGGGTCTTGAGCGCGAAGTCCGGGGCCTCCTCAGGCAAGCTCGGCGCGCGGAGCCAACCTACGGCGAGGTAGATGAGCACGGCGAAGGCGAGGGAGATGCCCCAGTCGCGGAGCAGGCGGAGCATGGCGGGAGCCTCCTTGGGCGCCGGGGGGACCTCCGCAACGTAAGCGCGCCGGGCCGGGGTGTCATTCCCTGGGGTGTGATGCGCCCGCCGGGCGGAGGCTCACCAGGCCGGGACGCGGGCGCCGTCGGGCCGGACGATGTCGTAGTGGCCCGCGCGGTAGTGGCTCGGGGCCCGGGCGGCCAGCTCGCCGACGTGCTCAATCAGCTCGTCCAAGGTCGAGAGCGCGTACTGGAGCACCAGCTCATCGGGGATGTTGCCGCCGATGTCGGTGCGCACCTGGTAGAGGACGATGACGCCGCCCTGGGCGGGCACGAGCGTCCAGCCGCCCTCGTTCACCGGGGTCCACAGCGCCTCGGCGGGGTTCGGCGCGCCGGGGGCGCCCAAGAAGCTCGCGGGGAGCTCGTTGAGGGCGCCTTGCCCGGCGGGGTCGATGGCCCACACCCGCTCCCAGGCTTTGCCCGCCGTCGCCGCGTGGAGCGCCTGGGTGTTCTGCTGCACCCGAATGGCCCAGTGGCGATCATCAAAGGGCGCGGGCAGGTCGAGGTGCTGGTAGAGGCGCTTGGAGTGGGGCGTGGTGCCCGGCAGCCAGGTCTCGCTCAGGCCCTCGACAAGATCGTCGTGAACATCGTCGAGGATGCCCACCCACACCGCGTCGATGCCATAGGGCAGAAAGCCGACGCCCAAGGCGGCGTCGATGGCCCCGGCGCTGGGCAGACGGCGCTTCACGATGTCGCCTTGGGCGATCTTCGCCCAGTCGGCCTCGGTGAAGCTGGGCACGGCGAGCTGGCCCTTGGCGCGAAGGCTCGGCTCGACCTCCGCCCAGGCGGCGCGTAAGGCGGCAGGATCAGGCGACGCGGCGGCGGCGCTCGGCAGGAGCGCGCCAAACACCGGGAGGATGACGTGGGTCAGCATCCTCCCAGGGTAGCGCAAACGCCGCCGCTTCGTCGGACCGCTTTGGGCGGGCCGCGCGGCGCGTCAGCGGCGACGACGGCGGCTCAGCGCGAGCCCCACCAGGGCCAGGATCGGCGCGGCGGCGGCGGGATCGGGGCCCTCCGCCGTGGCGCAGTCACAGCCTCCGCCGCCCTTGGCGATGCCGCTGTCGATCAACCCGGAGTCGTCCCC
>JBEAVX010000034.1:0-5658 GCA_041160755.1 Pseudomonadota bacterium | reverse complement strand
ATCAATCACCGGGCCATGAAGAGGGAGAAGGGGTTGACGAGGCCGAGCAGGCGGCGGCGCAGGCGCACCGAGGCGCCAAGCTCAGCGCGTAAGGAGGTGAGGGCCTCGCCCCAGGGGCCGTGGCCTTGGGCGCGCCAAGGCGAGGCCGCCGGGTCGCCCATCGCCACGTCGAGGTGCAGGGTCGTGATCTGGGCGAAGGTGGGGGCGGACTCGGCGACGCGGCGGGCGAAGGCCTCGCGGGTCTCGCCTTCGCGGCGGGAGAGCCCGGCCTCAGCGAGCAAGTCCAAGGCGAGGCGGTAGCCGACCCGGGGCAAAGCGCGCGCCGAGGCGAGGCGCGGGGCGAGGCGGCGCCAGAGCTTCGTGGTGTAGGCCGCGGCCAAGGCGAAGAGCAGGGCCGCGCCCAAGGTGGACAAGCCCAGACGCAGGACAAACCGGCCCACGCCCGCCCAGTCGATGGGCTCCCGGCGCTCGGCCAGCTCGGGATCGGGCTTCTCCCGGGCCATCTCCGAGAGCAGCTCGACCATCTCTTCGTCTACGGGCTCGCCGGGCTCATCGAGCACCTGCTCCGGCGCGACGTCGAGGGGCACCCAGCCGAGGCCCTCGATGTACAGCTCAGGCCAGGCGTGGGCGTTGTTCGACATCACCACCAGCGAGGCGCCCTGCAGCTCGCTCGCCTGGACGGCGTAGCCCGTGCTCACCCGGGCGGGGATGCCCAAGGAGCGCCACAAGAACACCGAGGCGTGGGCGCTGTGAACGCAGTAGCCGGTGAGGTTGCCGAACAAGAAGTCCGCCGTGGGATCCGGCACGTTGTGGTGCTTCTCTTTGGTCGTGTACTTCATGCTGCGGTCGAGCCAGAGCTTCACGGCGAGGGCCTTGGCGAAGGGCAAGGCCTGGGCGTCGGGGGGCAGCCCGGCGATGATCTCTTGGGCCAAGGTGCCGTAGCGGGGGTCCTCGGGCACCTGGGTGTAGTAGGCGAGCTGCTCTTCAGTCCAGGTCGGGTCGCCGACGGGCTTGGAGAGGAGGTCCTCATAGGGCGTGTTCACGGCCGCCGAGCGCACGTTGTAGGCCGCCACGAAGCGCGCCGGGTTGGGGTTCACGACGGGGCTGAACGTGAGGACGGTCTCAAGCCCGAACGCCCGGTCGTGCTCGGCGAGGAGCGCGACGGTGGCGTGAACGACGGCGCGGCCGTCTTCAGCCGGAGGCGCCTTCGCCGTGAGCTTTGCGTTGGGGAACTCGGTGATCACGTCGAGATCGACGTCCGGGCGGCTCGTCGGGCCAAGCCGGGTGCCGGTGAACTCGCTGTGGGCCTCTTGGCGCAGGTAAAACAGCTCGGAGGGCGGGCTGTAGTCGTCGCCGAGGAGGATGATCGCCACGGGCTGGGGCTGGGACTTGCTGCTGGAGGGCTTGTCGAGGTCGTCGGGCTGGGGCGGTGGAGGCGGCGCGGCGCCCTCGCCCTCCCCTTCAGAGCCCTCTTGGGGCTCCTCGCCCTCTTTGGGCTCACCGGCGCCGCCGCCTTGGGGCTGCTCACCGTCTTGGGGCTGCTGGCCGCCTTGGGGCTGCTCACCGCCCTCCTCAGCGCCTTGGGGCTCCTCACCTTGGCCGCCGCCGCCGCCTTCGCCCTCCTCAGGCTCCTCGCCTTGGCCGCCGCCGCCTTCGTCGGGCTCCTCCGTGGGGCTCTCGCCGCCGCCGGACTGGCCTTCAGGGGGCGTGGGGAGGGGCGGGTCACCCATGGCGTCGCGGATCTCGGCGAGCTCCGCCGGGGGCGGCGGCTTCTGCAGGCCCGAGGCGTCGATCAAGGCGAGCAAGGTGAGCGTGAGCGCGGGCACCAAGAAGGCCGCCGAGAGCGCCGGGCGTCTGCGCGCCTCCAGGGCCAAAATCGCCAGCAGGCCGAGGCCAAACAGCGCGCCCAAGGCCAAGAGCGCGTCAGCGGGGTCGAAGCCCGCGCGCCACACCGGGTCGGAGAGCCACAGCGGCCGGGCGACGGCGCCGTCGCGGTGGGCGACGAAGCCCAAGGCGAAGGTGAGGCCCATGGCGCCGGTCTCGACGGCCAAGAACGCCGGGAGACGGATGGCGAAGAGGCGCAGGCCCGCCCAGAGGGTGAAGGTGGTGGCGCCGACCCGGGTGAGGTCCGAGGCGATGATCGCCCAGCCCGGCCCGAGCAGCGACGGCCCCAAGGAGCTGCCCGAGAACAGCCAGCCCAGGCCCCAGCCGAAGCCCAAGGCCGAGGCCAAGAGCACGATCGCCACGGGCAAGCGCAGGCGCGACCGGCCCAGGAGCTCCCCGGACGGCTGCCCCAGCGCCGTGCCGAAGGCGGCGGCCAAGAGCGGCGCCCCGCCCGCGACGCTGCCGACCAGCACGACGGTGGCGACGAGGCTCAACACCCAGCGCAGCGGGTGGCGGAGGGCGCGGAGGACGGCCATCATGGGGCGGCTCCTTTGAGGCGGTAGAGCTGGTCCGACGGCACGACCACGCCGCCCTCTCGGTCGAGCACGGTGACCCGCGCCCGCGCCCGGGTCAAGGTCGAGACGACCTCCCCCAAGCCCGCCGTGTCGATGCCCTTCTGGGCGTCGTCGTCCCCGGAGAGCAAGGCCCGGCTGATCCACGACCGGGGCTTGGGCGGCTTGAGGCCGTCCACACAGACCGCGAACTCCAGCTCGGCGAACCGCCCCGCCGTGGCCTCGACGACCTTTCGCATCCAGGGCCCAGGCACGCCGGGCACAAACACCAGGGCCCGACCCCCAGCGCCGAAGCTCGCGGCCTCTAAGAAGCGGGCGAGGTCCGCCGCGCCGTCTTCAGGCCGGGCCTTGCCTGAGCTGAGGATCGCCTGCTCGGCCTTGCCGTGGTCCCGGGCGACCTCGTGGCAGCCATCGGCGCCGAAGGCCCAGTCCGCGCTGCGGGCGGCGAGGCCCACGGCGACCCGAGCGGCCCCGGCGGCGGCCTCGTCGTCTTGGCCCACGACGAGGTAAGCCACGGTGCGTTTGATCGGGGCGATGGCCCGCTCCGGCGTGCGCACGAGGAGCTGGCCGCTCTTCGCGTAGAGCTTCCACAGCACAAACCGCAGCGGATCCCCCGGGCCGTAGCGCCGGATGTCCATGAGATCCCCGGCGGCGGGGCCCAAGGGGTGCTCCCGGTCGTCGCCCCCGGCGAGGCCCTGCACGACCTGCACGTCCCGCAGGCGCCCGGTGTTGGGCAAGGCCCGCATGGCCCCGCGCTCAACATGGGTGAAGCGGATCGACGCGAGGCCGAAGGCGTCCTCGACCTCAAACACCCGACGCACCTCCGGCCACTCGCCCCGGCGGGTGAGCCGCACCCGCTCGATGAGGCGCCCGCCCTCGCGGTTCACCTCGACCTCTCCGGCAGGCTCGGCCCAGCGCCAGGTGAGGCCGACCATCGGCAGGTACCACAGGCTCGGCGCCGAGAAGCCCGTCGTCGTCCAGCGCCCGGCTTCAGTCTCCCGCGTCACCGGGTCTTCAGGCAGCCCTGAGCGCGCCAAGAGCGCCGCGACGCCGACGAGCACGACCGAGAGCGCCGTCACCAGCACCCCCAGCACGCCCAAGATCAAGAGCACGAGGTCATGCTGGCCGAGCCCTGGGCCGAGCAGCGCCCACAGCGCCCCCGCGAGGAGCAGGCACCCCGCCGGGGTGAGCGGGAAGGTGTCTCGGGTGAGCCGCAGGCCACGCACGACCCGCTCACGCCAGGCGGGGCGCGGCGCGGCCTCGGGCGTGAGCACGGCGCTGGTGGACGGGGCGGCGGCGCTCACAACAGCCCTCCGCAGCCTGAAGACGGCGGCTGAAACGGCGGCGGGGTGAGCACGACAGGGCGCGCCCCGGCGGCGAGCTCCCCTTCGCCTCCACACGAGATGCGGCGGAACACCGTCGGCTCGTTCACGGCCTCGCCCCCGTCGTTGTTGAGGGACTGAAACTCTTGGAGGGCCGGGTCGATGGTGCCGACGAAGTGGTCAATGTTGTAGCCAACACGCCCCCCACAGGTCTGGGACTCAACCTTCCAGTCCAGCCCGTCATAGCGGATCGTGAGGCCGTCCGCTTCACCTTCTGCGTTCATCACGACGACGTAGTCTTGATCGCCCTCACACGGCGGGGGCTGCTCGTCCTCTTTGCCCCCGGCCCAGACGTGGTTGTGGATGGTGCCCACGAGGCGGTTCTTGTCGGCGGGATCCCGCTGGATGTTGAGGGTGAACTGGTCCCAGATGCCGCGCCTAGGGGCGTACTGGTGGGACACCCAGATCCCGGCGACGGGGTCGTCGCAGGCTTTCGGGGGCGGCAGCCGGGCGCGCTGCTCAGCCACCGTCGCCGGGGCCACCCGCGGCAGCACGAGCAAGGCGAAGAGCCCCGCCACGCCCAAGAGCGCGCGCGCGCGGCTCACGTCCACCCCCAGCAGCCCGCAGACGGCGGCTGAAACGGCGGCGGCGGCGCGAGGCTGGGCAGCGCCACCGGCGCGTCCGGGGGGTCGTCTTGGTCTAAGCAGCGGATCCGGCGGAACACCGTGGCCTCGGTCTGGGTGCCCTCCGCATACGTGTTGATCGACTGAAACTCTTGCAGCGCCGGGTCGATGGTGCCCGAGAAGTGGTCGAGGTCGTAGCCGCCGGTCGTGCGGCAGATCGTGGACTCCACCGCCCAGTCCAAGGCGTCGAAGCGGAGCTTGAGGCCGTCTGCCTGGCCTTCAGCGTTCATGCGCACCACCACGTCGAGCTGGCCCTCACAGGGCGGAGGCCGCTCGTCCGCCGGGCCGCCGCCCCAGGCGTGGTTGTGAATGGTGCCGGTGAGCTTCCCGGGCTCGGCGGGCTCGCGGCGGATGGTGAGGGTGAACTGGTCCCAGGTGCCCCGGCGCTCGGCGTATTGGTGGGACATCCACACCCCGGCGACGGGGTCGTCGCAGGCCTTCGGGGGCGGCAGCCGGGCGCGTTGTTCAGCGACCGTCGCCGGGGCCACACGGGGCAGCACGAGCAAGGCGAACAGCCCCGCCACGCCCAACAAGGCCCGGGGACGAGGGCTCAAAAGCCCCCCATACAGCCCGACGATGGCGGCTGAAAGGGCGGCGGGTCCACATGGGCCGGGAGCTGGAGCGAGGCGTCATCCAGACACCGCACCCGGCGAAACACCGTAGGCTCGTTCACCGCCATGCCTCCGTCGTTGTTGACGGACTGGAACTCGTGGAGGGCGTCGTCAATCTGCCCCGAGAAGTGGTCGAGATTGTAGCCACCGCTCCACCGACCGCACAGCACCTCATCGAGCCGCCACTCGCCGACACCAAAGAAATGGATCACGCCGTCTTCGACCTTGCCTTCGGCGTCCATGGAGATCACCGCGCGCAGGCGGCCGGTGCACAACGGCGGCTTGGGATCGGCCTTGGGGCCGTCCCAGGAGTGGTTGACGATGCGGCCGGTGAGCTTGTCACGATCGGCGGGGTCACGGCCGACGGTCAACGTCCACTCCGTCCACATGCGGAGGTTGTCGGAGTAGGTGTGCGCCATCCAGGTGCCGGTCACCGGATCTTCGCAGTCCGCCGGGGGCGGAAGCCGGGCGCGCTGCTCAGCGACGGTGGCCGAGGCGACCCGGGCGAGGCCGGGGCCCATCGAGACGACGAAGGCGAAGATCCAGGCGCGGGCGCGGGGGCTCACCACAGCTCACAGCCTCGGGC
>JBEAVX010000028.1:0-10389 GCA_041160755.1 Pseudomonadota bacterium | reverse complement strand
CACGAAGGCCGCGCCGGTGTTCGCCCCGCCGTCATAGTCGTAGCCCGTAGAGCCGAGCACGAGGTCATCGAGGCCGTCGTTGTTGAGATCCCCGCCGCTGACCCAGGCGCCGAGGCTGTCGCTGCTCGCCGCGCCGGTCACCGTCGCCGTCGCCACGCTGCTCACCGTCAGGTCGCCGGAGAGCAGGGTGCTCGCGCCGTTGATCAAGAAGGCGCCGCCGGAGAACGAGAGGCTCCCCGCCGGGTCGTCGTAGCCGATGGCGCCGAGCAGCAGATCGTCGTAGCCGTCGCCGTCCACGTCACCGGGCGCGCCGACGCCTTCGCCGAGGTTGTCATTGGCCCCGGCGGGCAAGAAGCGCACGTCCGCCGTGCCTGATGCGGCGATCGAGCCGGAGTACAAGAGCGCGGAGTCGCCATAGTAGAAGTAGACGATGCCGCCGTCGGTGCCGACGGTGACGTTCTCCAAGGCGCCCATCGCGATGTCGGCGAGGCCGTCGCCGTTGAGGTCGAAGCCGCCGCCCAGGTTGCGCAGGTCGCCGACGCGGTCGCCCGCGTCCCCGACGAAGGCCACCCCGGCCGCGCTGCCGACGGCCATCGCGCCGCTGAGCCGCGCGCTGCCGCCGGGGACGACGTACACCACGCCGGAGTTGGTGCCGCCGTAGTCCGCGACGTTGGCGCCGAGGGCGAGCTCATCGAACCCGTCGCCGTCTACGTCACCGATGAACCGCACCACCTGACCGAGCTGGTCGGACTTGGTGTCGCCGTAGAGCCGCGCGTCCGCCGAGGTGGCGGCGATCGTGCCCGACCAGGTGCTCCCGCCGTAGGCCAAGAGCGCCGTGCCGTTGTCCGAGAGGCTGCCGTCGTTGTAGGCGTAGGCGCCCATCACCAGGTCGGAGACCCCGTCTCCGTCGAGGTCGCCACCGCTGGCGATGCTCTTGCCGAGATAGTCCGAGGAGTTCACACCCTCAAACACGGCGTCCTCTTCTAGGTCGAAGGTCATGGTCGTCGCCAAGGGGCCGTAGGCGACGTACACCCGCCCGGCGGCGGTCTTGGCGCCGGCGTTCTTCGAGTTCTGGGCGCTGATGGCGATGTCCATGAACCCGTCGTCGTTCCAGTCGCCGCTGGCCAGCTCATAGCCGAAGTTGACGCTCGCCGTCCCGGTGTAGCTGTAGTCGGCCTCCGTCGTGGGCACGTCGCCGCCGAAGCCGCAGTCGTTCTCGTCGCCGGAGCAGTCCTCGTCTAAGCCGGAGTTGCAGACCTCCACGGCGCCAGGGTTCACCGCGCCTTCAGCGTCGTCACAGTCCCCGTCCTCGGACGCCGCCCCGGAGGGCAAGGAGCAGGCGTAGAACGACGACGACGTGTCGCCATAGCCGTCGCCGTCGCCGTCGGAGAAGAACAGCGTGCCCGAGCTGGCGTCGAGGCTGGCGTCGTCATCATCGACGTCCCCGTCGCAGTCGTTGTCGGCGCCGTCGCAGACCTCGTCCGCGGCGGGGGAGATCAGCTCGTCCAGATCATCACAGTCGCCGTCCACAGCGGACGTCCCTTCGGGGGCATCACAGGCGAAGACGGCGTCATCGCTGAGGCCGTAGCCGTCGCCGTCGCCGTCGGTGTAGAAGGTGCTGCCCGTGGCGAGATCGACGCTGTCGTCGTCGGCGTCCACGTCCGCGTCGCAGTCGTTGTCGATGCCGTCGCAGACCTCGTCGGCGTCGGGGTTCACCGTGGAGTCACCGTCGTCGCAGTCGGTCTCGTCGGTCACCGCGCCCGAGGGCAGAACGCAGGCGAAGACGGGGTTGCCCGTGTCGCCGAAGCCGTCGCCGTCGCCGTCGGTGTAGAAGGTGGTCGTCGTGGTGACGTCCAGGGCCGGGTCCGCGTCGTCGGAGAGGCCGTCGCAGTTGTTGTCGATGCTGTCGCAGACCTCGTCGGCGACGGGGTTCACCGCGGCGTCGCCGTCGTCGCAGTCCGAGTCGTCGCTCACCACGCCCGCCGGGGCCTCGCAGGCGACGATCGTGTCGCCGGGATCACCGTAGCCGTCCTCGTCGGCGTCGACGTAGAAAGTGCTGGCGGAGCTGGCGTCGAGGCTGGGGTCGGCGTCATCGGCGAGGTCGTCGCAGTTGTTGTCGAGGCCATCATCACAGACCTCAGCGGCGCCCGGGTTCACGGCCTCATCAGCCGGCGCGCAGTCGCCATCGACGTTCACCGTGCCTTCGGGGGGGGAGCAGACCCGCGCGCCGTCCCCGGCGCCGTAGCCGTCGCCGTCGGCGTCGTCGTACCAGGTCTGGACGGAGCTGAGGTCTACGCTGTCGTCGGCGTCGTCGGTGAGGCCGTCGCAGTCGTTGTCTTTGCCGTCGCAGAGCTCTTTGGCGCCGGGGTTGACCTCGGCGTCGTTGTCGTCGCAGTCCTCGTCCGCCGGGGAGCCGTCCTCGTCGACGTCGATGACCTCGGGGCCGGTGTCGTCGGTCGTGGAGTCGTCGGTCTCGGAGTCGTCGGTCTCGGAGTCATCGACGACAGGCACGGAGTCGGTGGAGCTGTCGTCCTTGTCGCCGCAGGCCATCAAGGCGAGCAGCGAGAGCATCGTGAGGGGGCTGCGCATCGGGAGATCCTCCATCGGTTTCCCCAGAGCGTAGCCGATCCCTCACGAAAACACAGCGACAATGCGGGGCCAAGTGGCGTGCTCAGAGCCCGCCACCCCGCCAGAGGTACGCCGCGTCATCGCCGTAAGCGCCGATGAGCAGGTCGTCGGCCCCGTCGCCGTCGTAGTCTAAGATTCCGCCGCCGAGGCCCATGTAGCCGCTGGTGGAGCCGCCGCTCAACGAGGCGTCGGCGTCGGTGGCGAGGTAGCTGCCGCTCACCGGCCCGAAGAAGACATACGCCGCGCCCGCGTCCGACGTAGACCCGACGTTCACGAGCGAGCTCGCCACGACGACGTCGGCGTAGCTGTCGCCGTTGAGATCCCCGCTGAAGGTCACCTCGCCGAGGTTGTCGGTCTTGGTGACGCCGCAGATCTCGGCGGTGGAGTACGAGTCGATGTAGTCCGTGCCGCTGTACATCGTGGCGTCCCCGGGCAGGATCCAGGCGCAGCCCGCCGCCGAGACCGCGCCTGGGTCGGCGCCGTCGCCGCCGATGATCAGCTCCTCATAGCCGTCGCCGTCGGTGTCCCCGACGCCGCTGACCTGCTCGCCGAGGCCATCCCCAGCGGTGACCCCGGTGAAGGTCGCGTCGGCGAAGGCCGCGGTGACCGTCACGCCGCTGGAGCCGCTGTAGGCCGTGTTCCCGTAGAACAGGTGGACCGCCCCCGCCGAGGCCCCGCCCTCGTCGTTCTTCACCGCGCCCAAGACCAGCTCGTTGAGGCCGTCGCCGTCAAGATCGACCCGGCCGCTCACGCTGCGCAGGTTGCCCAGCTCATCCCCGGCGGACGCCCCGCTGATGGTCAAGGCCGCCGTGGAGGTGGCCAAGGAGCCGCTGTACTTCGTGGCCGAGCCCGCGAAGAGGTACACCGCGCCGGAGAGTGAGCCCGCGAGGTCTACGCCGTAGGCGCCGAGCACGATGTCGTCGTAGCCGTCGCCGTTGAGATCCCCGACGATCTGGGCCTCGGTCCCGAGGTAGTCGTTCGCCGCCGCGCCCGCCCACAAGGCGTCGGCGGTGGAGAAGGTCAAGGCGCCCGTGCGCCCGCTCGTCGAGCCGTAGACCAAGGCCACGCCCCCGGCGCTCGACCTGCTGCCGGGGTTGTAGGTGTAGGCGGAGATCAGGAGGTCATCGACGCCGTCGCCGTTCACGTCGCCCCCGGCGGAGACGGCCTTGCCGGTGTAGCTCGCGGCGCTGACGCCGGTGAGGGAGAGGTCGGCGTCGGCGGGCAGGCTGAGGTCGTCGGCGACGGGGCCGTAGATCACATACACCGCGCCGGCGTCGGAGAGGCTCGTGGAGACGTCGGTGAGGTACGCGCTCACGACGAGGTCGTCGTCGCCGTCGCCGTTGAGATCGCCCGTGGCCACGTCGTAGCCGAGGTTGGAGTTGGCGGCGCCAGAGATCGTGTAGTCGGCGTCGCCCGGGGTGAGCGCGCCCTCGACACCGCAGGGCTCGGGGCTGCCGTCGCAGTCCTCATCGGCGCCGGAGCTGCACAGCTCCACGGCGTCGGGGTTCACGTCCGCGTCGCCGTCGTCGCAGTCACCGCCCACGGTGAGCGCCCCTGACGGCACCTCACAGGCCAGCCCCGGCGCGCTGTCGTCCCCGAAGCCGTCGCCGTCCCCATCGGCGTAGTAGGCCGTGGCGCTCGACGGGTCGAGGGTGTCGTCGTCATCGTCGCTGAGGCCGTCGCAGTCGTTGTCGCGCTCATCGCAGAGCTCGGCGGCGGCGGGGTTCACGTCAGCGTTCTCGTCGTCGCAGTCGCCGCCTTCGCTCACCGCCCCTGAAGGCACGACGCAGGCATCAGGCGCGGCGGCGTTGCCGTAGCCGTCGCCGTCGGTGTCGTAGAACGAGCTCTGGAGGCTCCCGGCGTCGATGGAGTCGTCCTCATCATCGACGAGCGCGTCGCAGTCTTCGTCCCCGCCGCCGCAGACCTCCTGCGCGCTGGGGCTCACCGCCGCATCACCATCATCGCAGTCATCCCCCAGGCTCGCCTCGTCGGCGGCGCCCAGGCAGGCCTCGCGGCTGTCGTTCACGTTGCCGTGGCCGTCGCCGTCGAGATCGCGGTACCAGGTGCTCGCCGTGGTGAGGTCCAAGGCCGGGTCGTCGTCGTCGGTGAGGCCGTCGCAGTTGTTGTCGGCGTCGTCGCAGACCTCGGTGGCCTCGGGGTGGACCTCTTCATCGGCGTCATCACAGTCGCTGTCGTCCAGGACGAGGCCCGGGGCCTCTTCACAAGACAGCGCCGGGGCGGCGGGATCCCCGAAGCCGTCGCCGTCCTCATCGGCGTAGTAGGTCGTCGCGTCGGCCGCGTCGTCGTCGGTGACGCCGTCGCAGTTGTTGTCGGCGCCGTCGCAGACCTCCTGGGCGTCGGGGTTCACCGCGGCGTTGTTGTCGTCGCAGTCGTCCTCGCTGTTGAAGCCGTCGCCGTCGAGATCGACGTCACTGACCTGGCTGTCGTCGGGGGTGTCGCTGTCGTCCACCGTGGGGTCGCTGTCCGTGGGCGGCGCGCTGTCGTCACCGCTGCTGTCGTCTTTGCAGGCGGAGAGCGCGAAGGCGCTGAGGAGAAACAGGGCAGAGAGCGCACGCATGGGGCACCGAAGGCGAGGCGGGGTGAACCACGAAGTCTACCTCATCTCGCGAACAAATTTTTAACGATCGGGTTGTCTCCCCAGGCGAGGGGATTACCGTTGTCGGGCGCGCTGAGAGGCGCGCTGATCCCTACATCAACCAGTGGAGGAGCGTTGTCCGACCGTCTGCGGTGGCTCGAAGCCCTACGCACGGACGCCCCAGCGGGGCTCGTGGTGTTCTTGGTTGCGCTCCCTCTCTGCCTGGGGATCGCCCTCGCCTCGGACGCGCCGCTCGTGTCCGGGCTCGTCGCCGGGATCATCGGTGGCATCGTCATCGGCTGGCTCAGCGGCTCCCACACCTCGGTGAGCGGCCCCGCCGCGGGCCTCGCCGTCGTCGTCGCCGCGGGCGCCCAGAAGCTCGGCGGATTCGACGCCTTCTTGACCGCCGTCATGCTCGCCGGTCTGCTTCAGCTCGGCCTCGGCTTGGCGCGCGTGGGCTTCTTGGCGAACCTCTTCCCCTCCAGCGTGATCCGGGGGATGTTGGCGGCGATCGGCATCATCGTCGTGCTCAAGCAGATCCCCCACGCCTTGGGCCGCGACACCGACTTTGAGGGTGACGAGTCGTTCTGGCTGATGAACGGCCGCGACAACACCTTCACCGAGATCGCCAAGGCCGTGATGTCGGCGACGCCTGGCGTGGTGATCGTGTCCGTGACGGCGCTGGCGATCCTGCTCCTGTGGGAGCGCCCGGCGATCAAGCGCCTCTCGTTCTCGAAGGTGATCCCCGGCGCGCTCGTGGCCGTCGTCGCCAGCGTCTTGATCAACGAGGCGTACAAGGCCTTCGCGCCGGGCCACGTCATCGGCGCCGAGGGTGGGCACCTCGTCCAGATCCCCGTCTTCTCCTTCGGCGGAGAGCTCTCGGCCATCGTCCCGCGCCCCGACCTCAGCCGCATCGGCGACCCAAAGGTCTGGATCGTCGCGATGGAGATCACCGCCATCGCCAGCTTAGAGACGCTCCTGTGCCTTGAGGCCTGCGACCGCATGGACCCAAAACGGCGCACGAGCCCGCCCAACCAAGAGCTCCTCGCCCAAGGCGTCGGCAACTTCCTCTCCGGCGCCCTCGGCGGCCTGCCCATCACCTCCGTCGTCGTGCGCAGCTCGGCGAACGTGCAGGCGGGCGCTCAAACCAAAGCCTCGGCGATCCTTCACGGCGTGCTGCTCTTGGCCTTGGCGCTCTCGGTGCCGTTCTTGCTGAACCTCGTGCCGCTGGGCGCCTTGGCCGCCGTGCTCCTGCTCGTCGGTTACCGCCTCGCCCGCGTCGAGCTGTTTAAGGAGATGTGGAGCCGGGGCTGGGACCAGTTCTTGCCGTTCATCGTCACCGTCGTCGTCACCGTGTTCTCCGACCTGCTCGTCGGCGTCGGCGTCGGCTTCGTGGTGAGCATGGTCTGCACGGTCTTCACGAGCATCCACACCGCCATCGTCGTCGTGTGGGAGCGCGACTTCGCCTTGGTGAAGTTCACCCGCGACCTGTCCTTCTTGCACAAGTACCAGCTTCGCCGGGCCTTGGAGTCGATCCCCAACGGCGTACACGTCATCATCGACGGCGCCCGCAGCACGTTTATCGACCCCGACGTGCAAGAGCAGATCGAGACGTTCATCGCCTCGGCGCCCCTGCGCCAGCAGAAGATCACCTCCCGCGAGCTGAGCCGAAAGTTCCGCCTGCCCGAGAAGCTCGCGTCTTCAGGCCACTGACCCGCCTTCGCCCCGTCCCCGACCACCCCCACCCTCGGAGCCCCTGTGGAGAGCTACAAGCGGATGCTTCTCTCGAACCGCGCCTGGATTCAGGAGCGGCTCGCCGTCGACCCAACCTTCTTCGAGCGCCTCGGCCAGCCCCAGAAGCCGGAGGTGCTGTGGATCGGCTGCTCCGACTCCCGGGTGCCGCCCGACGAGATCACCGGGACCAACCCCGGCGAGATCTTCGTGCACCGCAACATCGCGAACCTCGTCGTGCACACCGACCTCAACCTGCTCTCGGTCCTGCAGTACGCCGTGCACCACCTCGGCGTGCGCCACATCATCCTCTGCGGGCACTACGGCTGCGGCGGCGTGAAGGCCTCGTTGACCCGGGCTGAGCTGGGCCTGCTCAACAAGTGGCTGCGGCACATCAAAGACGTCTACCGCAACCACCGCCAAGAGCTCGACCTGTACTCCGAGGAGCGTAAGGTCGATCGCCTCGTCGAGCTGAACGTGCTCGCCCAGGTGCAGAACCTCGTGCACACCTCCGTCGTGCAGGAGGCCTGGCACAAACGCCAGCTCCCCTACATCCACGGCTGGGTGTTCGGCATGAACGACGGGCTCATCCGCGAGCTGACCACCGTGGCGCCGAACTCCCCCATCGAGGACGTCTACCGCTACGACTTCCACGACGAAGGGTAGCGCCCGCCCCGGGGGCTAGTCGTCGCTAAAGCGCCGGCTCGCCTTCTTCTGGGCCTGCTGGCGTTTGTCTTCGCGGCGGCGACGGCGCTGGGCGCGGCTCGGCCCCGTCTCTTTGCGCGGGATCACCGGGCGCTGGGCGAGCTCCAGGCGCCGCGCCATGCGGTCGAAGGCGGCGTCGCGGTTCTGGGCGGCGCTGCGCTCTTCAGTGGCCATCACGACGAGGCCCGTGGGCAGGTGGGTGAGCCGCACCCCGGTGTACTTCTTGTTGCGGTGCTGGCCGCCGGGGCCCCCGGCGCGCACGGGCTCAACGGCGCAGTCGCGCTCTAAGTGCTCACGATCCGTCGGGTGATGTGGAGTCGGGTGAATCGGGTCCATCTCGGCCTTCTAACCCAGGCTCCACGGATCAGCCCCTCGACCTGGGCAGAGTCTGGCCTTGCCAAACGGTCATTCTCCTGCGACTTTTGTATCTGCGCGGCCTAATTCACCGGAGGACAAGATGCCCAAAAAAGACGACAAGCCCGAGGCGGACTCTTTGGATGACCTCATGGCCTTTGACGCCAGCGAGGGGCGCTACGACGGCCCTGAGGAGATCCCCGACCCCGAAGAAGAGGCGCGGAAGGCCAAGCGCAAGTCCAACATGGACAAGCTCATCGCCGCCGACGCCCCGGAGCGTAAGCCCCGCAAGAAGTCGGACATGGACAAGATCTTCGGGGACTGAGCCCAGCGCTCAGAGCCGCACCGCGAACACGGGCTGCGGCGTCGGGAGCCCCCGGATGGGCTGAAGGCCCAAGGGGCGTATGGGCAGGCCAGCGCCCGCGAGCGCGTCGGCGACGGCGGCGGAGAGCAAGAACGGCTCTCCGAGCACCTTGGAGAGGCTCTCCAGCCGCGACGCGAGGTTCACCGCCGGGCCGATCACCGTGAAGTCGAGGCGATCCGGCGCGCCGATGTTGCCGAACTCGACGTCGCCGATGTGCAGCGCGAGGCCCACACGGATCGGCAGCCGCTCGTGGCCGACGCGGCGCAGGTTCTCCTCTTGAAGGCTCGCGAAGGCCTCGATCCCGGCGACCACGGCGCGGCGAGACGCCTCGGCCTCGGCCCCAGCCCGCTCGTCGATGCGGAAGATCGCGAGCAGGCCATCACCGATGAACTTGAGCACCTCGCCGCCGTTTCTGTGAATCGCCCACACCTGCCGCTCAAAGCAGGTGTTCAGCATCGAGAGCAGGGCCGGGCCGGGCAGCGTGTCGGAGAGCCGCGTGAACTCGCGCATGTCGGAGCACCAGATGACCGCGCGGATGCGCTCGCCGTCGCCCCGCCGCACCTGGCCCGAGAGCACCCGGCGCCCGGCGTCTTGGCCGAGGTAGGTGCCGAGCAGGGCCCGGCTGATGCGCCGCTGGGCGTGGACCTCCAACAACAACGAGAGCACCGGGAGCAAGGTCTGGAGCGCGAAGATCTGGCTCGGCGTGAACCCGCCCGGGGCCTGGGTGGCCCAGGTGACGGCGTTGCCTGGCCCCTCCTCGACCCGGAACGACATGGCGACGTAGTCGGTGAAGCCCTCGGCGACGAGATCGTGCAGGATGGGGTAGTCGAGCACGGCGTCGGGGCCCACGAGGCGCCGGCGGATGAGCGGCGTGCCTTGGCGCAGCTCCAGGATGGGGCTGTTGAGGTAGACCGGCTGCTCCTCTAAGGAGTAGTCAAACTCACGCTCGATGACCTCGTCTACGCCCCGGCGCCAGCTCCACGAGACCACCCGCACCTGGGGGTGAAGCACCTGGAGCCCGACCATACAGCGCTCGACGGGCACCCCGAAGGAGCGCAGCGCCTCGGCCACCTCTCGGATGAGGGCCTTGGGATCGCTGACGTTCTGCCCCTCGGTGGCGAGGCGCGCGATCAGCGTGGCCACCTGGGTCGAGGTGACGTCCGAGGGCGTCTCGGTGGCGGGGTTCGAAGACAAATCACCTCCAGGACAGGGCATTGTCGGCGATAGCGGCACCCCCGTCAAGGTCCAGTGGACAAACAGGCGCCGACCGTGCGCGACGAGGGCGGCGATTTGTCGCGGCGCGGCCCCCCGGACAACCATCGCGGGTGGATTTGGCATAAACTGCCACGAGCACCCGGTCACACCACGCCGCCCCGCTCGCCCCAGCCCGAGGCCCCCATGAACCAGCTCCCGACGATCACCCCGGAGAACCTGACCTTCCCGATCCTGCCTGGCGCTTGGCCCGGGATCGGACACTACCCGGGGGCCGCCTGGGATACCCCCAAGCTCTTGCGTGAGGCCCAGGCGCTGGGGCCTTTGGTGTGGGTCAACCTCTCCGGCTGGGGCCTCATCGTCTGCCACCCCGACGGCTTTGAGCTGCTCAAGGGCAAGACCCTCTCCGTCGCCCCGATGGCCCGTCAAGGCGCCGAGCTCGTCGGAGACTCCGTGCTCAGCGTAGACGGCGCCGAGCACCGCCGGATGCGCGGCTCGATGAACCGGCCCTTCACCCCGGAGGGCCTCAGCGGCGAAGGCGCGGCCAAACGGATGGCGGAGCTGGTCGAGGCCCGGTCCAAAGGAATGGCCGAGTCCCCCCGGTTCAACGCGCTCAATGAGCTGCGTGATCTCGCCTTGGACATCATCTTTGGTGTGCTCGGCGTGCCCGACGCCGACCTTCCTTGGTGGCGTGAGAAGTACCAGGCGACCTTGCTCGTGAGCTTCCCCATCGCCAAGAGCGTGCCGTTCTCCCCCGCGTGGTTCGCCCGGCGGGCCAGCCAGGAGGTCGGGCGGCGCC